>NZ_JAEQDE010000041.1:0-112820 GCF_020737865.1 Microcoleus sp. PH2017_35_SFW_U_B | reverse complement strand
CGCATCTACAGAGTCAGTTTTAGTTCTCAGAAGTTCGCTTTTAGCAAACCCTTTAATACGCGCCGGATTAACAATGCTAACCTGAAAGCCATTCCCATATAGGAATTCGGCTAAGGCTTCACGCCAAAATGCTAGTGGCTTCCATGCAGGCATGAAGTTCAACAACACTTTGTTTTTGAAGCCAGTTATGCAAACTCTCAAACCCTTGAATATTGTTCGTAAACTTTTTGGGTTTAGTTGCACGACCTTCTTTCAGTAATGAGACGTGAAAGTCTCTTTTACTGATGTCTATACCTAAGACTGTTGATGTCATTGTTTGCTCCAGATGTACTCCGATTTTATGAAAGAACCGACAGGCAATTGAATACTAACCTTGTAAATGCAGGCTTTCCCGGGCGATGCCGAGAGCCTAAGATACTGTCCAGCTTTAGGTGCGCCTGTCATCAGTAATGGGAGCTTATCTACGCAACAGACTTATGCAGTCTAAGGGGCGGGCCAACTTCACCGATTTCTGATGTCCTTGAACAACACTTTCTGCTGAAACTGGCATCTTATTCAGAAACTTTTCTAGTTTCTTTAGATTTACCTGATTGTCGGCTTGATCGCCCACTTGTCGGCTCGATCGCCTGATTGTCGGTACGATCGCCTGATGATCGGTACGATCGCCTGATGGTCGGCTCGATCGCCTCGACTGAAAGTCTGTACGATCGCCTGATTATCGGTATGATTGAATCAATGACGTGGCGATCGACTGACTGACTCTTTTAAGATACAAGGGGCGGGTTCGCCGAAATTCATCTCATCAAATCGCGGAATTAAAAAACCCGCCCCCACCCATCCCAGATACCGAATCAACCTTTTATGCAATCAGAATTTACTGGTTTGGTTAGGCGGGTTTTTGTAGATTGTCTGTGGGAATTAAAGATTGTTGGTTAACCAGACCCTACGGAATTAATGACTAACTTTGCGTTCAGTAACTAAAGTCAAACTTACCCATTCACCCTTATCATTGTAACTGCGAATCATCCGAAACCGCAAGTCAGGTTCTACCAACCAACCGGCCTCAAAAAATATAGGTTTTCTGGATTCAATTTTCACCGGACAAGTGCAAGAACCTCCATCGGGAAGCAACAAAACCTGCACGGGTGTTGCACCTTCGTTAAAATTAATCACAGAACCATCTATGCTGCCGCTAGAACTGATAAGGTTAGGATTACTGCCAAAAGTAATTTTTTGCATGAGCCGATCGCCATTTTGCAAATTCAATTGCAGTTTGGTAGAATAACGATCGGGTGAACGCCAGTCTGGATACATCGTCACAGCCTCGCCCTCCCATTCTCCCAGCAAATCCCCAACAGTTAAAGGCGGACGTTCGGGGACATTTTTATCGGGCTGCTTTTCGCGAATTAAGGTAAGTTGGGATAAATTGCCGTCGGTATTGTAGAGCTGAACGAAGCGCAACCGGCGATAATTGTAGATAAAACCAAACTCGGCACCCGACTCAGAATAAGGCGCTAGTTGAATAGTTCCCTGACAAAAATCTCCATTCTCAAAAAACAGGATATCTCGTCCCAAACTCTGATATTCTCGAACCAGTTCGCTGACTTCCGGTTCGCCGACACCGCTAGGATTTGGGGAAAAGCGGCGCAGTTTCAACCGCACAGTTTTGTTGTCGTTGAGTCCTTCAAGAGAAATAATGCTGGGAGTATCTTGAAGTATCTCTCCCCGCGTTGATAGCTGAGTGAAGGAACCGTGCCATTCTCCTAAGTTTTGCAGAAAGTTTTCCCACTGCGCTACCATATTCTTACCTTTGGATATATGTCTAAAAATAGAATTATAACTCTGCTGACGGATTTTGGATTGAGCGATGTTTATGTGGGAGTGATGAAAGGTGCGATCGCCCAAATCAACCCGCAGTTAAAAGTGATTGACATTACGCACCAAATACCCTCCCAAAATATTGCGGCCGCGAGGTTTTGTTTGATGACTGCTTTTGCTTATTTTCCGCCGGAAACTGTACACGTTGCTGTCGTCGATCCGGGTGTGGGTAGCAAGAGACGCGCGGTGGCGGTGAAATGTGCTAGTTGCTTCCTTGTCGGGCCGGATAACGGGCTGTTTAGCGGGGTGTTGAGTCGCGAAAGTGCGTTAGCGAAGCCCTCGAAGAGGATCGCATCTGTCGAACTCACCAACCCCAAATACTGGCGTACAAATCAACCCAGCAGCACGTTTCACGGTCGCGATATTTTTGCAACAGCGGGCGCTCATTTGGCGAATGGGGTGCCGTTGGAAGAGTTGGGAAGGGAGGTACGCGCTGCAAGTTTAGTGCAGCTAGAGATACCAAATTGCGCCGTTACAGCCACAGGTGCGACAGGTTGCGTTCAATATGTCGATCGCTTCGGCAATCTCATTACCAATATCCCCAATAATTGCATTATAGGTAACAATTGGTCAGTGATAATTAGCAATAGTTGCGATCTAATTCGCATCCCCAGCGGTAAGACGTACAGCGACAGCAAGCCTGGTGATTTAATAGCCATAATTGGTTCTGACGGTTGGCTAGAAATTGCCGTTAACGGCGGCAGCGCTCAATCCGTTTTACAGCTAGAAGTTGGAGATAAAATAGAAATAATATTATCAGGTTCGTAGTGAGGACTTTAGTCCGCATCAAAGCAGACAGGACTAAAGTCCTTACTACGAACCTATTTATTCATCTAATTTTAGATTTTTCGGCAAAATCAACAACAGTTTTGCGGTATTCGCTGCTGTTAAAAAAAGCATCTCCATTATTATGCTTAGCATTAGGAACCAGCAAAATTTGCTTGGGTTCACCAGCAGCAGCATACAACTTTTCACTCATCGCAGCAGGAATCAAAGGATCGGCACTTCCGTGGGCGAACAAAACCGGAATTCGCAGCAATTTAACTTTGTTCAAAGAATCAAACTTTTGCGTCAGCAGCAGCCGCACCGGAAACAGCCGCATCAAACTTTGGCGTTCTACCATATCCAGCATGGAAGTGAAAGAACTTTGAACAATTAAGCCCGCAACTTTAGGATGTGTAACTGCTAATTCTACAGCAACAGCACCTCCGAGTGAATGGCCGTACAAAAAGATTTCGCTAGGCGACAATTGCCGCTGTTTGACTAAATAATTATAAGCTGTTTCCGCATCTTCATATATCCGCGCTTCGCTGGGAAAACTGCCTTGACTGCGCCCGTAACCCCGATAATCCATCAGCAATACAGAAAAACCCAATTCCCGAAAGCGGTAAGATTGATTGATATTCGTACCGATGTTAAAGCCCTTGCCGTGCAGGTACAATAGGGTTCCTAGTGGCTGTGGATTGGCGGTTGGCAGCCACCAACCGTGAATTTTGTCTGTTTTTGCGGTTTTGGGCGATCGCCCGTTAACTGGCAACCAAACCTCTTCGTAGGGGATTTTAAAGGCATCGGGTGTTTTGGCGATCGCAGGTGTGGGACTAAAAATGAGACGAGTTTGCAGGCTAAACAATATTATGCAACAGACGATGTAGGCGATCGTCCAAAATTTCACCAAAGACGATAGCCACTTATAAAAATGTATGTATTTATTTGGTAATTTATTCATTACGGCAAACTCAATAATCGGCGATTTAACAACATTAACAACAATAATTATTGATATCAAACAGTAGCAGAGTCTGAGGTAATATAAATCCCGATGGTTCCTCTGTCAAAAGCTTGTTATATATTTCATCGGCTTTGTCAAAGGATTCTTGAGGTAAAAATCTCAAGGTTGAGGCAGCAATATATTGTTTTTCTAGTTCAAAACTAATCCACTTTCTTGATAATTCTTCTGCTGCGTGACCAGTCGTATTAGAACCAGAAAAAATATCTACTACTAAATCTCCCGGTTCAGTAAGAAAGTTGACAAAAAATGACGGTAACTTTTTGGGGAAACGTGCCGGATGCACCTTAACATTAATCTCTTTGCACAAGCGCAGGTATTGAGAATTGCTATCGGCATTAGAATATTCTAGCAAATTAGATGGCAGAGCGCCTCCATTATCTTTGGCAAATTTATCACTAATCTGATGACCGGAAGGACGTTCCTTGGGAGTATAAAATTCATCAGCATTTTTCAAGAGTTTTTTCATTCTCTCAGAATACTCTACTTTAACTTTAGTAATATTTGCTTGAGGCTGATTAGTTTTGGAAAGCCACCAAACAGGATTTACAGAATCTTTTGCCCGAATTTTTCGTTTATTCACCCACTCTATAGGAGATGGAAGTTTTGAAGGATTAAACCAGAAAAACTCTTGAGCAAGTTTAAATCCATACTCGTCACATAACCGAATAAGCACGCGGTAATTATACAGCGACCTTACAGGTATCCCTTTTTGATAAGCACCGCCAAGGTCTATCACAAAACTTCCCGTATCCTTGAGAACTCTTTTAATTTCCGGTGCAAATCCCAGTAACCAGTCAACATATAATTCTTGGTCTTCATTTCCATAACTTTTTTTACGTTGTAGTGCAAAAGGAGGGGATGTCATGACCAAATCAACAGAATTACTAGCAAGACAATTGAGGAGATGAAGAGAATCTCCCAGATAAGCTTGACCGTACTTGGTGCTATAAACTGGGGCGGGCAAAATATTACTCATATCTAATTGAACATTATTGCAAGTTACAAAATACAGAGTGCGATCGATTTTATAGTCATTCTAGCTTAACTCGTACTGAAAGTACGATCTAATCCGTACTTTCAGTACCTTCTTTAAAATGTAAATTCTTCGTAATATTCACAAATCGAACTGTGAGTACGTTTTTTTCAAATAGTGAAGGGTATGAATTACAAGGAAGCTAGACAACTGTTTGCCGCAAAGGTAAGTCAGTTGCGCCGAGAAAAAAGGATGACACAGGAGGAGTTAGCCGAACTCACAGATAAGACTACTGACTATATCAGTTTATTGGAGCGGGGTGAAAGATCGCCATCCTTTGAAGTCATTCTGAATCTCGCTGAAGCTCTAGACGTACCAGCTAGTTATTTATTGAGCTTTAGCCAAAGCGGTGAAAGTACGGCTATCCTGAATACCCTGATAGCTGAGCCAGTTTCTCCCTCGGTAGTGGAGCCGGTTGAAGAGCCTATTACTACAGAAAACGAACGCAGCTCAGATGCTAAACGGCTAGAAGATGCGATGAAAAGCATCCAAGAATTGCAAAATCTGGCTAGTGAATATGGTATTGCGGATATTTTTCAAGATAATGGGGGAAAGACTTTACAATTATTAATCCTTTTAGGGCTGCGGATATCGCCTGGAAGAGAAGGAAACGATGCTATTGACGCTGAAGGAAAAGAATACGAACTTAAAACAATAAATATTGCCCTCAATAGAAGCGGTGGGGTCACGACTCACCATCATTTAAATGAAATTATACTTAACAAATATCGCAGAGTTGAAGCTTGGTATATTGGACTGTATGAAGGCATAACTCTCAAAGAGATTTATAAACTTACACCTGAAATGCTGGAACCTAAATTTAAAGAATGGGAAGAAAAAGTGAGGCTCAGAAACGAACCGCTAAACAATCCTAAAATTCCCTTAAAGTTAGTTAGAAAAGGGCAACTTGTCTACTCTCATAGTAAATAATAGTTGCCCTGTCAATCTTTAAAGGAGATTAGGTTGTATTTGTGTAGCGTAGCAGTGATATATGACTGACAAGTACAGACTTTTACACTCAAGCTACCACGAAATTAACCAACTTTCCAGGAACCACAATTACCTTTTTAATCTCCTTACCCTCCAGGTGGCGCTTCGCCAAATCCGACTCGCGGGCGTAATTTTCCAAAGCAGCTTTATCCGCACCCGAAGGCACTTGAATAGTGCCGCGCGTCTTACCCATAACTTGAATTACCAGCGTAATTTCATCAGTAACTAAAGCAGATGGATCTGCAACAGGCCAAGTTTGCAAATGTACTGATTCGCTGTTACCAATCAAATGCCACAATTCATCAGCAATGTGCGGCGAAAAAGGCGCTAACAGCAAAATTAAAGTGTTAATTCCCTCGGCATAAACGGGCGAATCCTTACATTTAGCATCAGCCAGCGCATTGTTCAACTTCATCATTTCGGAAACAGCAGTATTAAACTGATACTCGCCCTCCAAATCTTCTCGCACTTCCTTAATTGCCGTGTGAATCGCCCGCCGCAAATCCTTTTCAGCTTTACTTAGCAACTCTTTCTCCCCCCCTTGGGAAGGAATAGCAGAGGGTAAATTATCTTTCTCCCCCCCTTGGCAAGGGGGGGCTGGGGGGGGTGAAGCAAACTCTGTCACCACGCGCCAAACCCGATTTAAAAAGCGGAATTGTCCTTCCACATCAGCGTCATCCCACTCCAAATCCTTCTCCGGTGGCGCCTTGAATAAAATAAACATCCGCGCCGTATCAACCCCATATTTCCCCATAACTTCCAAGGGGTCAACACCGTTGTATTTAGATTTGGACATCTTCTCATAGAAGACTTCCAAAACTTCACCAGTTTGCGGATCTTTAGGATTTTCGGGGTCTACATCTGATGCGGAAACATATTTGCCAGTCACAGGATTTTTGTATGCTTTGGCTTGCACCATTCCTTGAGTTAACAAGCGTTTAAATGGTTCGTCGCAATCAATCAAACCCCGATCGCGCAAAACCTTCGTAAAGAACCGCGAATACAGCAAATGCAGGATTGCGTGCTCGATGCCGCCGACATATTGGTCAACAGGCATCCAATCATTCGTCTTCGCAGAATCGAAGACTTGCGCTTGATTTTGAGCATCAGGATAGCGCAAAAAATACCACGATGAATCCATAAAAGTATCCATCGTATCCGTTTCGCGCTGCGCCGGAGTGCCACAACTCGGACAAGGAACGTTTACCCATTCCGGCATCTTTGCCAAGGGCGAACCTTTGCCAGTAAATTGTACATTTTCCGGCAACAATACGGGTAAATCCGATTGTGGGACAGGCACTGTTCCGCAGGTGGGACAGTGAATTACCGGAATCGGAGCGCCCCAATAACGCTGTCTAGAAATCAACCAATCTCTCAAGCGATATTGCACTCGCGCTTTGCCACAACCTGAATTTACGGCAGCTTGAATAATGGCGGCTTTGCCTTTAATTGAATCCATCCCGTTGAAGCTTTCGGAATTAATCATAATTCCTGGTTCGGTGTAAGCTTCCGTCAGCGGAACTTCATCATCATCCACAATTACTACTTTAATCGGTAGTTCATATTGATTGGCAAACTTGAAATCTCGCGTGTCGTGGGCGGGTACTCCCATGACTGCGCCGGTGCCGTATTCGTACAACACGTAATCCGCAATCCAAATCGGAATTTCTTCATCGTTGAAAGGGTTGATTACTTTGCCGCCTGTGGGGATACCGCGCTTTGGTTTGTCATCAGCCGTGCGATCCATTTCACTTTGCAATGCAACTTCTTTGATGAACGTATCAACAGCGGCTTTTTGGTCTGCCGTGGTCACTAGCTGAGTTAACGGATGTTCCGGCGCTAAAACAACATAACTCACGCCATAAATTGTATCGGGACGAGTGGTAAAAACGGCGACTTTTTCATCCATGCCGACAATGGGAAATTCTAAGTAAGCGCCGACAGATTTACCAATCCAGTTGGCTTGCATTAATTTGACTCTTTCGGGCCAATCTGGCAATTTATCTAAGTCGTTTAATAACTGTTCGGCGTAATCGGTAATTTTGAGGAACCATTGCCGTAATAATTTGCGCTCGACTTTGGCACCGGAACGCCAGGAACGACCTTCGTTGTCTACTTGTTCGTTGGCTAAGACGGTTTGGTCGATCGGATCCCAATTAACTGCGGCTTCTTTCTGATATGCTAATCCTGCTTCTAAAAATTGCAAAAACAGCCACTGAGTCCACCGATAATAATCGGGAGAACAGGTTGTAACTTCTTTTGTCCAGTCGAAAGAAATACCCAGGCGGCGAAACAAGCCTTTCATCTGGGAAATGTTTTGATATGTCCATTCTGCGGGGGGAATTCCGCGCTCGATGGCCGCATTTTCTGCCGGCAAACCAAAAGCGTCCCATCCCATGGGATTGAGTACGCGATAGCCTTGCATCCGCTTGAGTCTGGCAATTACATCGATGATTGTGTAGTTGCGGACGTGCCCCATGTGCAGGCTTCCCGACGGGTAGGGAAACATGGATAAGGCATAAAATTTAGGCTTTTCGGTATCTTCTGGCATTTGGTCTAAGTTTTGCTCAGCCCATGTCTGTTGCCATTTTTCTTCTATGGATTGGGGGTTGTATCTGGAGTCCACAGTAATTGCTCCGTGCAGAGTTTAATAAAGTTGGCTTCAGTATTTTTGCACATTCATGGGGCCGCGATTAGGATTCTTTTGCACCCCCAAGGATTTTGGCTCTAATATCTGTATTATATATTGTAGTATATGAATTTTGAGTTGGGGGCGATTTCTAGGTTAAAAGAATCAGACTTATGTACGGGTGGTCAGAAACCGGGTTTTTACGAGAATACTTGGTTACAGTCGATAAAACCCCAAAAAACCCGGTTTCTTGGGTCGGAAATGGGTGTTCAGAAACCGGGTTTTTACGAAAATAGTTCGTTACAGTCGATAAAACCGCAAAAAACCCGGTTTCTTTGGTCATAAATGCGTAAGTCCTAAAAGCATAAATAACTGCAATTGCCAGAAAGCAGATTTATTTGATAAATCTGCTTTCTTAGCATTTATTCCTGCTTAGATGCTATCAGGATCGATGTTCAATTCCCGCAGTTTTGCAGCTAAAAGTTGAGACCTTTGAGCTGCTTGTTGAGCCTTGAGAGCTTCTTGTTCGGCACGCTGAAATTCTTGTTCGGCACGCTCAGATTCTTGTTCGGCACGCTGAAATTCTTGTTCTGCGCGCCGTCGCTCTAATAGCCGCTGTGCATTTATTTCGGAATAGGAAAGAAATCTTTCTCCATCAGGGCGATAGATTTCCAAACCTTCTTCTGGCAACTCAAATCGCACTCCCAGTCTGGGACTTGTCCATCCATCCATTGGTTCAATTGGTTCTAAGATTCCTTCAAGTCTTTGCCAACCTTCCAGCTCATTTGTTTGCGGATCGTAAACGTAATACTCGTCAACTCCATAACGCTGGTAAAATGAAAATTTTTTATTCATTTTAGTTTGGCTGTCGTTGTGGGAGCGAATCTCAAAGACGACTTGGGGAGCAATATTGTCTTCGCGAGATTGTATGTAGGAACGTCGATCGCCTTTTGGTCGGCCAAATATCACCATCGTATCTGGTGCTTGAGAAATATCTGGTCTACCTTCAACCGGATACCAGAGTAAATCTGCTGCTACAAACACGTTGGGGTCATCTTCAAACAGCGATTCGCAACCTTCTTTGATTGTGACAATTAATTTGTATTGAATTGTACTTTCTGCCATTGGTTGACCGTCGCTGGATGGATAAATAATTTCTTCGGTTGTGACTTGCATTGTGGTTGTCTCCGAGAAGTATCTCAGCTTAATTATACTATTGTTGGAAGCAGGGATATCGGGTGAGGAATTAGCCAAAGCCTAAGTTCCTCAAGATAGAAGATTCAAAAGAGGGAGCAGCGGCGCTTTAAGGCTTGTTGTAAAATCGTGTTATAGAGTTTTTCCTTAACAGTATAAGCTCCGAATCTTTCCAAGTGGGGATTGTTCATTTGAGCGTCGAATAGTAGATAAGATCGATCGCGCAATCTCTCCACCAACTTCACCATCGCCACCTTAGAACCCTCGGGAATCCGGTAAAACATCGATTCCCCGATAAACGCGCCACCTATAGACAATCCCAAAATACCGCCCGCCAATTCGTCGCCGCACCAAGTCTCGAAGCTGTACGCCCAACCAGCCTCATACAATCCCCAGTAAATCTGCTTGAGTTCCTTAGAAATCCACGTCGTTTCTCGATCGGCACAACCCTCAACCACCGCCCCAAAATCGCGGTTTACAGCCACCGAAAACCGTTCTTGATTCAATGCCCGGCGGAGCGATCGCGGATAGATAAATCTCTCATCCAGGGGTATCAGCGCCCGCTGGCGGCTCGAATACCACCCCAAACTCTCCTCGCCGTCATTCGCCATCAAGAAATAGCCTTGCGCGTATCCCTGTATAATTGACGGTATATCATATTGCATAAATTTATCAGTTGTCATGTTTGCCGCTAACTTTTCAAAGTCAACATTAGCAATTACGAATAATCATGTCTGAAACCATCCAACCTATTACCTTGCCGCCCGCCCAAAACCCCGAGCAAGAAGGCCAATGGCTCCAAGAAACGCTGCTGGCATGGCTAGACTCCGAGTTTATCCCAGAAGCAGCCAACCAGCAAATAGCTAAAAGAGCAGCCCAAATCTACCTCCGCCAGCGCATGGAAGGCGAAAACGATTTGGGCAGCCTCGTAATTGCGATCGTCACCGAAATGCAGGCCTATGATTTTTCTAAAAGCTTTTACGGCGAATTTGCGATCGCCAATGCCGTCAGCGACTTATTACTCGAAAGTCTCGGTATCGATAAATGCTGCGGCCAGTGAAGCAAGAAGGTTCGGCAACGGATTTTGTAACGGATGTAACGGATGTCTAAAGGAAGAAGTAGGAAGAAGCAAGAAGGACAAAGCAAGAAGGAAGTTTGAGCTGAAATCTGAAACAAAAATAAACCCCAAACATAATCTTGCAGATTATTTATAAGTTTTTTTCCTTCTTCCTTCTTCCTTTTTCCTTCTTCCTTCAGACTAATGACAACTAACAAATATTAACTGTCAACTGTCAACTGTCAACTGTCAACTGACTTCTACCAGCTAGACTTCACAACACCGGGCAAAAGACCTTCGTGAGCCATTTCTCGCATCATGTTCCGAGACAGTCCGAAATCGCGGTAGTAACCCCTGGGGCGACCTGTAGCCCAGCAGCGGTTCCGCAAGCGAGTCCGCGAACTGCCGCGGGGTAGCTGTTGCAGTTGGCGGTGAATCGCCATTTTGTCCATCTGGTTCGCTGCTTGGTCGAACTGATCTTTCAGGTCTTCGCGCTTGTCAGCGTACTTGTCTACGAGTCTTTGGCGCTTTTTCTCGCGCTCGACCATGCTCTTTTTAGCCATAATCTGTTGATATCCTTAGATAAATCACAATCTACTATTTTACTATATTTTGGTGGTTTTAGATCATTTTTATTTTAATTACTTTTTTTGTTGACAAGATTTTTGCAACAGGTAAGATGCCTTTTCCACAATTATTTAAGCTTTTTTGCAACAGGCAAGATGCCTGTTCCACAATTATTTCTGTTGTTTTGCAACAGGCAAGATGACTATTTCACAATCATTTCTGTTGTTTTGTGGGACAGGAATCTTGCCTGTCCCTGAAATTAATAAAACATCTAACTATTAGCAGAAGGGCACAAATCTGCAAGTTCACAAATATGGCAAATCGGCTTTCTCGCATTACAAACTGCTCGACCGTGATACACCAACCGAATTGACCAATTTTCCCAATCCGGCTGCGGCAACAATAGCATCAAATCCCGCTCGATCCGAATTGGATCGGCGTGTTCAGTCAATCCCAACCGCTGACTCAAACGCTTGACGTGAGTGTCTACCGTCACGCCCTGATGAATATCAAAAGCGTGGGCGAGGACGACATTAGCGGTTTTGCGGGCAACTCCGGGCAATTCTAGCAGCAGTTCCATTTGCTGCGGCACTTGATTGTTGAATTTATTGACGATCGCCCAACAAGCAGCTTTAATATTTTTAGACTTATTCCGGTAAAAACCAGTCGATCGCACCAGACGCTCCAATTCATCCAAATCAGCATTTGCCAAAGCCTCCGCATCCGGGAAACGCTCAAACAAAGCCGGCGTTACCAGATTTACGCGCTCATCCGTACACTGAGCCGCCAGAATCGTCGCCACCATCAACTGCACGGGAGTTTCGTAGTTGAGAGTGCAAGGGGCTTCTGGATACAGCCGTTTGAGGCGAATCAGAATTTCGAGCGATTTTTGTTTTAAACTTAACTTTTTAGTCATCAGTCATTGGTCATCAGTCATTGGTCATCAGTCATCAGTCATTAGTTATATTCTTGCCGGTGACATCGGAATTATACAGTGCTGTCCCCGCTCGCGAGTCGCGATCGCGAGCGGGGACAGCACTATAAAATCAAAACTGAGATACTCCCAATTTAATCTTAGTCATTTACAACTGATTGAGGTCAATTCCCATGTCTCGGAGCCGAGCTTCTAAAGCTTGCGAGCGCGATCGTTCTTGCTCCAGCAAAACTTCTGCCTGTTCGGCCCTTTGCCGTTCTTGTTCGGCCCTTTGCCGTTCTTGTTCAGCCCTTTGCCGTTCTTGTTCGGCCCTTAATTCTGCTTGTTCTCGAAGTTGAGCGAGTTCCACAAAACTCACAAACGGTGTTCCATCAGGGCTGAATATTTGTAGTTCAGTTTCTGATAGTTGAAACCGCACTCCCATTCTTGGACTTACCCAGCCGTTTACTTCTTCGATTGGTTCTAACCGTTCCTCTCGGCGCTGCCATATAGTTAAATCCACATTCGCCGGATCGTACAGATAATATTCTTCTACGCCGTACTGTTCGTAAAATCTCAGTTTTTGGAGCATCGGAGTCAGCCGATTTCCCGGCGACCAAATTTCAAATACGACTTGTGGCACAATGTTCTCTTCATGCCATTGTTGGTAGGAGCCTCGATAACCTTTCGGTCTTCCGAAGACTACCATCGCATCTGGCGCTTGAGAAATCTTGTTATTTCCTTCTACTGGATACCACAGTAAGTTTCCCGCTACAAAAACATCAGCCATGCTGGCAAATAACAGTTCTAAATTTTCTTTGATCCACACGATCAATCTAAACTGTTCGGTATTATCTGACATTGGTTCGCCGTTATCATCTGGATAGATAATATTTGCTTTTTCGGGAGATTGCAGTTGTGTGACCATTGCTATTTCTCCAATTTTACTGGTTAATTTATAGCCTTTCTCAGAAAGATGAGGTACGCATGGGCATGGGGCATAGGGCATGGGGCATAGGGCATAAGATTAGCGGGCATACCTCACTTTTTTGAGAAAGGCTGTATATTAGTCAGCAGTCATCAGCTATGTAATAACTAATGGCTGCTGACTGCTGTTCGCGAGCGGGGACAGCACTATGACTGCTGACAACGAACAACTGTCAACTGTCAACTGTCAACTGCCAATTGACAACTACCAACTGACTACTGTTGTCGGAGAGTTCGCATCAAATCAAAGCCTGCCAAATTAGCAGTATCGCGAACAATCAAGAAAATTCCCAAACCCAACAACAACACCAAACCAGTCTGCATCACATTTTCTTGAATGCGGTTTGGCAGAGGCTTGCCCCGCAGTCCTTCTATTAACAGAAAAGCTAGTTGACCGCCATCTAAAGCAGGCAAAGGCAAGATATTAATCACAGCCAAATTTATACTAATTAATACCGCAAACTGAAACAAATTCGCAGCATCCGATCGCGCAATTCCTGCACCAATGGCTACAATTGCCACAGGCCCGGACAACTTTTCAGCAGTCTGACTGAAATTGCTAAGTAACTGCCCGAAACCTTGAAACGTCAGCACTACAATTCGCTCAAACTCAGTTGCAGCCTTGCTAAATGCCTCTACAATTCCTGCCCGTTCCCGCACGACGGTACCGTTAGAAGTTAGCTGCACGCCAATCTTACCTTTACCGTCGGGGGACAATTCGGGAGTAACTGTCACCACAAATTTTTGTTCTTCGCGCTGAATTTCTAGGGCCAGGGGTTGATTGGGATGATCTTGGATGGCTGAGACTAAAGATTTGATTGATTCGCGGTTCGCGCCCAATTCCTTGCCATCAACGGACAGAACAATGTCGCCCGATCGAATTCCCGCTTGGAAGGCCGCCGAACTAACTTCCGCAGCGACTTCCGGGACTTTAACTCCCGGTAGGTAGTTCATAGATGCAGCGCCAACCGTGGTTAATTGCACCACCAGCAGGAAGTAAGCAAAAATTAAGTTGGCAATTACTCCTGCACTAATGACGATCGCCCGATCGATCACAGGGCGGTTCCGCAGCAAATTCGGGTCATTGGGGGGAATAGTGCTGTCTGGATCGTCATCCGGGAAACCCACGAAACCTCCCAGGGGAAAGGCGCGGAGGGCATATTCAGTTTCCGGGCCTTGGTACTTCCACAAAATGGGCCCGAAACCGATGGAGAAGCGGTTGACGTGAATGTGTTGAAGTCTCGCCGCCAGGAAGTGGCCGAGTTCGTGAACGACAATCAAGATACCTAAAACTGCGATCGCTGCCAAAACTGACATGAAGGATTCCACTAACACTTTTACTTGACTTTGATTTATTTTAATATCTTTTTAATGTAGGCGGCTTGGGATCGACAATTTTCAGTCAAACTGGAAGATGGCATTTTAAGCTAACGTCCGGGCCAGATCGCGCGGGCCCTCGCGATCTGGCTTGTGTAGATTTTGGTCAAATGTGCGATATACACTACGAAACTAAACATTAGTCCGTAGTCAGTTGTTAGTTGCTAGTTGTTGGTCTAATCACAAATAACCAATTCCCCATTACCAATTCCCCATTACCAATTCCCCATTACCAATTCCCAATAATGAAAGACACTTCTTTGAATATTATCGCTATTTCTATCTTCGCCATCACCGTTTCGATAATATTGGGCCCCCTATTCAACCTACCAGAGGCCGTACCTGCGATCGCCACCTTTTGCCTGTTGGGGCTAGCCACCCTCGACAGTTTCCAGTGGCAAGGTCAAGGCGGTACAATATTAGTAGATTTGCTGGGGGGAAGTTCTAAAGAAAAGCGCGATCGTATCCTCCACCACGAAGCCGGACACTTCCTCGTCGCCCACCTGTTGGGAATTCCCGTAACCAGCTACGCCCTCAACGCTCTTGAAGCATTCAAACAAGGTCAAACAGCCCAAGGCGGCGTCCGATTTGCAGACCAACAACTAGCATCTCAACTCGAAAACGGCACTCTTTCCGTCCAACTTTTAGACCAATACTGCACCGTCTGGATGGCCGGAATAGTCGCCGAAAAAGTTGTTTACGGCAACGCCATAGGAGGAGCAGAAGACCGTACAAAAATCAGCGCAATTTTAACACAACTACGCCGTCCCGTTTCCGAAATTCAACTCAAACAAAACTGGGGCTCGCTGCGAGCAAAAACCCTAATCGAAAGCCATCAATCCGCTTACCAAGCCCTAGTCGCAGCCATGGAAAAAAGAGCAACCGTCGCTGAATGCTGCGACATCATCCAACAAAATTTGTAGCACACAACTTGTGCACTCTGGCTTCTTGAACCCAGTTTATTTGTAGGTGTCTCACTCAAGCCCGGATTTTGCCTAGAAATCTGGTTTAATAGCATTAATTTTATCGCAATTAAAAAATCATGTCACAATCAAAACTTTTCGCAACCAAACTGCAAACAGCCAACCCCAATCAAGAAAAATTGCTGCGGCTGTTAGGTTTCCGCATCGACCCCGACACCGAAGTACCTAATCTGTATACTCTCATTGTCTGTGGAGAAGAAGAACCGCCTTTAGTAGCTGGCGGTCAACTTGTATTTTTTACCCGTCCACAACTAGCGATTAATGCTCTCAAACTGTGCGATATCGATGTCAGCGAACTGGGAACACCACCCACACAAATAGACGCTATTTGCGACATTGCAGAAACCCTGTACTTGCTCGATGCAGAAGATATTGACGAATCAGGGATTATGCTTAACTGTTTGAACGCGCTGTTAAATTTAGTAAAAGTCACATTAACACCCATGCCCACAAATTACAAACGCGTGCTTTATGCTTTTGCAGACCACCTGAATATTGATGAAGAGTTTGCCAGTTTTTTAGCTGAAGAGGACATCCAGCGTTCGGAGATGGTTAACGCTATTTTATGGTGTGTGGGAGCCATTACCGTCAAATCTAGATTGCTAACCTAGTAATTTTAGATTTAGAATTTTCAATTGAATAATTCACAACATTCAAAGATTTCAACTTATTACTTTCAACCAGGTCATTCCTAGATGCCACTGTCACATTAAATCAAGGTACGTAGTTGCGCTTGGGCGCTCTTATATTTAAGCGCTCAAACGCAACAAGTGACCCAAAAAATAGTTCCATAAAAGTTCCAGTTGCGTCCAGGACTCAAGGATTGCTATAGGTGCATAAGTCCAATTATCAATGGCAAATTCTCAATTGCCAATCACAAATCATTCAAATGTGCGATCGAATTTCTGTCGCTTGGTGCGGGCGGGTTTAGTTCGATTGTTGGTGGGAATTAAAGATTGTTGGTAAAACCTGCCTCTACTATTCAATTACCAATTACCAATTACCAATTACGAAATCTTCAGAAAAGTCCCGATCGCAAAAAAAAACTTAGTATTACAGCTTAACGCGAGTTATACTCCTATTGGAAAGACTGCGATCGCCCAAAAATCCCGAAATCATCGCCCAAAAATCCCGAAACAAAAGTTTATGACCAACACTTCCCCCCCTGAAAGGGCCGCCGACAACCCAGAAACCAAAAAACTCAGTTTCTCCACAAAGTTAGCATACGGTGCGGGAGACCTTGGCCCCGCAATTACTGCGAATGTTCTGGTGTTTTTCCTGCTGTTTTTCTTTACCAACGTGGCTGGCTTGGCTGCGGGGACTGCTAGTAACATTTTGCTAATTGGCAAGGTTTGGGATGCTGTAAATGACCCAATTGTGGGGGTTTTGAGCGATCGCACCTCTCACCCCTGGGGCCGCCGCTATCCTTGGATGGTTTACGGCGCAATTCCTTTCGGCATCTTCTTCTTTTTGCAGTGGATTGTTCCCAGCAAAGATCCTACGATATTGTTTTGGTACTATGTGGCGATCGGCATATTGTTTAACACAGCCTACACCGCCGTCAACCTGCCTTACACCGCCCTCACCCCAGAATTAACCCAAGACTACAACGAACGCACTAGCCTTAACAGTTTCCGGTTTACTTTCTCGATCGGCGGCAGCATTTTGTCATTAATTATCGCGCAAATTATCTTTGCCTTAGTTAAAGATGACACCCAAAAATACTTAATATTAGGCGCCATCTGTACAGTAATTTCAGTATTGCCTTTGTACTGGTGCTTTTTCGGAACCCGAAAACACGTCCTCTCTCAATTGCAAGACAATCCCGTAGAAGACAATTCAACCTCTTTGCCGATAGGAGAACAGTTGCGGATTGCATTTAACAATCGCCCTTTTTTGTACGTAATTGGAATTTATCTCTGTTCTTGGCTGGGAGTGCAATTAACTGCTTCGATTTTGCCTTACTTTGTCATCAACTGGATGAATCTGCCGCCAGCAACTTTTACCCAAACTGCGATCGCAGTTCAAGGCACCGCACTCGCCATGTTATTTGTTTGGAGTAGAGTTAGCGAACGCTATGGCAAAAAAGCTGTTTATTTTATGGGCATGAGTTTGTGGATTATCGCCCAAGCCGGACTGTTTTTCCTACAACCCGGACAAGTCGTCCAGATGTACCTGTTAGCAGTTATGGCTGGTGTGGGAGTTTCTACTGCTTATCTTGTACCTTGGTCGATGATACCGGATGTGATTGAACTCGACGAACTCCAAACAGGCGAAAGACGCGAAGGCGTGTTCTATTCGTTTATGGTGTTGCTGCAAAAAATTGGTTTGGCGATCGGCTTGTGGTTGGTAGGTCAAGCATTAGAACAAGCTGGATTTCTCGCTACTGTTCAGGGACAGGCTGCGCCTGTACAGCCCGATTCTGCCCTGTTCGCGATTCGAGTTGCGATCGGGCCACTGCCCACAATTGCTTTAATCTGCGGCATGATTCTTACATATTTCTATCCGATTACCCGCGAAGTTCACGCAGAGATTTTGTTGAAACTTCGAGAAAAGAAAGCACATAATCTGTAATATTCAATAGACTTTAATTGCATTTGTGCGCTCTCTAATCAGCGTTAATGAGCGGTTGTTGTATCAAGGGAATATTTATGCAATCCAAGTCTAATGAGTATCACAAAATAACACTTGTCAAAAGCTCATACGGCTGAGATTCCAGAACAATTATCGGATTGCTTGCCAACTATTTGTATCCTCTTACCCGAAAGAATTGGTTGAAAGCCGGAACCCTTGTATGGAGAAATTAAAATCCGACTATTCATTAATCCAATCCTCTTCCTTCCTTTGTCAAGTGCTGTCCCAAGTCAACTGTCAACTGAATGAAGAACGTGTTATAAACCTCTTTCATCGGTTAATCCCAAAAAACACCCCGTTGCGGGTTTCCGGCTAATATTGATATAGCTCTCATAGTAGGATGGCGAATCATAGCGATGGTTTTAGCAAGAGTGGAAAAGCCCAGAAACCCCATGTTTCAGCGACAAAACATCACATCGCCCAGCGCCATCCGCCCGGTAGCAAAACCCAGAAGCCTTGAGTTTTTCCAAATGTCGATCGACTTTGTATTAACAAAATATTAATTTTTATGTCGTTTGCCCATTATATAGATCCGTGGGTGATATAATGTTAGCGCAGTTTAATTATATAAACTTAAAAAGCAATCCAGATCTTAAAAAAGTTGACAATTAAAAGATAAAGACAGATTTTTGTCGGAAATTGATTGGATTAGTTGTCGTTCCACAAATCGGCCCAATGGTGTTAATTATATCTACGTATAAAATGCAAAACTTTTTAGCCGATCGGTTCGTGGGTAAGTTAACAGGTAGTGCTGCTATTGGTGGCGATCTCAAAAATGGCAGAGATGACAAGGCAATACCAGGGCGATCGGCCCCCCGCGTGTGGCGTAAAATTGTAAAATTTTGGTAAAGTTATGGCGCGAGCTGCGGTGAAGGTCAGGGATACCAGAAAAACTTGGTAGAGTCGCCGATAAACCAGGAATACAAGCAGAACACAGCCGCCAGAAATACAGTCGGAGACAACTCTCTCTTGAGTTAGTAAAACAACATTTGCAGCCGGCACAAGATATGAATTTAGTTATTTTTGTATATTATGTGAAAGTAGTGAGAACTATTGGCAGGAAATAGAACCAACCAACCCAGAATCTCCTGTGATATCCTGAAGTCAAGGGTGAAAGTATCAACCAGAAGGCTCGCAGAACCAAGCTGATTTTACCAAAACAATATGAAAGAGGTCAACATGGAAAAAGAACATGACGCTCATATCGTACCAATTAGCAACCAGAGCAGACAGGTGCAGCAATTTCCCGTTGACGAGGGAGAAGAGTTAAGCGGGGCACCCCAGAAAGGATTGAATCTAAAGCCCTTGTTCAGGACTTTTCAACGACAAGCCCTAGTCATCATTGCGATTGTAGCCCTAGCAGGCGGTGCAGTTTATTATAAGGTCAAGGGAGGCAAGAAAACATATCAAGGCGATTTTCGGATACTGGTGGAACCCGTGACAACGGAGGCAAGACTTACCGACGCATCTGCCCTCGCCAATCGCGGTGAGGGGGGTGGAGTGCCTAATCGAGAATTTTTTAGTTTGGACTATCCAACTCAGCTTCAAATTCTCCAGAGTCCTCAGATGCTGTCGGCTATTACCAAACAAGTCCAACAAAAATATCCAAAAATGACCGAGGAACTTCTTAAAAAAGGATTACTCGTGTTGCGCCTCGGAGAAAATGAGTTGACGCAAACTAAAATTTTGGAAGTTCGTTTCCTCGGGCAAGAGCCTGACTTAGTTCAGTTCGTTTTAGAAGAAACTAAAAAGAAATATTTAAAGTACAGCCTTGACGAACGCAAGACTCGCATTGGTCAAGGTGTTAATTTTATTGAAAACCAGCTTCCGGCACTCAACAAGCGCGTAAATGACCTGAAGTCTGAGTTACAGATGATACAGCAGCAGCAAAAAATTACCGATCCTAAAGAACAAGGCGCGCAATTGATCGTGCAAGTTCGCGCTATGGAAACTTTAGAGTTAGAAACTCAAAGGCTACTCCAGGAACAGAGAATGCTGTACGCTAACTTGCAAAAACAATTAGATTTTACACCAAATGAAGCTATTGCGGCTTCAGCTTTAAGTGAAGAACCTCAATATAAAGAGTTGCTGACCAAGGTTAAGGAAGTAGAAGGTCAGATTGCTGTAGAAACAGCTCGTTTTAAATCTGCTAACCCTATAGTAGAAGCTTTAGAGCGCAAGCGGGCAAATTTAGTAGCTTTGCTCAACAAGCAAACCGATCGCATTTTGGGGCAAAATTTGGTAGGCTCTCAAGCCAATTCTAAAGTTCAGAATTTTCAAAACTCGATTCGCATAGGCTTGATCAAACAATTGGTGGATACTGCGAACCAAGTTCAAGTCTTAGAAGCTCGCAGTCAGGCGATCGCCCAAAGTAAAGAAGAGTTGACCCGAAAATTAAGAGATTTTCCGATTGTAGCTCGTCGCTACAACGAACTGCAACAGCAATTAGACATAGCCTCCACCAGCCGCCAGCAACTTTTAACTCAGCGGGAAACTCTGCGCGTCCAAGCAGCCCAAAGCCAAATACCTTGGGAAATTATTTCTCAACCCCAGATACCCAAAGATATCAAATCAGGCAAATTTATTCCAGTTGCATCGAAAAGTACAAACAACTTTGTGATGGGAATTTTTGGAGGACTCGTGTTCGGTCTGGGAGCGGCTATTCTTATTGAAAAAATCCGCAATGTTTTCTACTGTGCTGATGACATTAAAGATGCGTTTGATGCGCCTTTATTGGGAGTAATTCCTCGTGACAAAAATGCTAAAAAATTTCCGCCTTCTATTGCTAATGCCTATGCTTATCTTGAAGGCAAACAGGGGAATCATAAAAATGCTTCGGAATTTATAGAAGCTTTTGACTCTCTTTATACTAATATCCGCTTTCTTTCTTCAAATCGAACGATTAGCTCTTTGGTAGTTGGTTCGGCTACAGTTGGCGAAGGCAAATCTACCGTTGCTTTAAATCTAGCCCACGTGGCAGCGCTGGCGGGTCAGCGAGTGCTGTTGGTAGACGCGAACTTGCATTCACCCAGCCTGCATAGGCTGTTGGAACTGCCTAATGTCAATGGATTGAGCAACTTGCTCGAAAATAAAAATGAACCGGATGAAATTATCCAGCGATCGCACCTAGCAGATAATCTGTTTGTATTAACAGCCGGTATTCCTGTCCCCGGTACTGCCAGACGGCTTGCCTCATCTCAAATGCAGTATTTAATGGAAGAACTGCACGCAACATTTGACTTAGTTATCTATGATACGCCACCGCTGGTTGACAGTAAAGATACGAATTTTTTAGCAGCGCGCACAGATGGAATACTGATGGTTGTATCAGTTCGCCAGGTGAAGTCTTCTGTAGTCAAAACAGTTTTCAGTCAATTAGAAAATTTTGGCATACCCTGCTTGGGCACCGTGGCTAATAATCCTACCAAAGGCAAGAAGTATCAAATATCTAAATCATCATCACTTGTGGAAGATAAACATGAATATTTGAATTTGGCACCAGTACCGTCAGGCATCCACAAACTAGCTCCCAAAAAAGAATGAGATTCAGTTGACAGTTGACAGTTGACAGTTGACAGTTGACAGTTGACAGTTGACAGTTGACAGTTGACAGTTGACCGTTGACAGTTGACCGTTGGTATAAGAGTAAAAAAGATGACCCACCCCAAAATTTTACACTCCTGTTCAAGTTCCCAGATTCTCTGCGCTGCAAGTCAATCTCAAATCTAAAATCGGCTGGTAGCGGACTAATTCGCATCTGGCTTGGTGGGAAATGTGACAGTAAAATTAGTCCAGCCCTTGCTGCTTTCAACCTCAATTTTTCCCTGTAACTGTTCCACAAGTTTTTGAACCAAAGCTAAACCCAAACCTGTACCTCCTTGTTTCCAGGGATCGGCATTGGGAACTCGATAAAATTTATCGAAAATTCGAGGCAATTCTTCGATCGCAATGGAAGATTGATTGCTGAATGTAAATTGAATTTCCGAAGCCCTAACACTTGCTTGTGCGGAATTTTTCCCGCTTTCTGCTTTTTCCCCGTCTCCCTTTTTGCACTCAACTTTCAAAGAGATTTCGCCCTCATTGGCAGTATACTTGCAGGCATTGTTGAGGAGTTCTGCTAAAATCCGTCCCAAACTAGCGCGGTTGGAACTGATCGTGGGGAGGTGGCGATCGCACTCTACTCGCAAATGCTGGTGGCGGTTCTGGGCTCGCGTGTAAAACGGGTCGATAATCGTAGGCAGCCACACATCTAAGTTTACTGGTTCGAGGTCAATCGGACAAGTTGCTGCTTCGAGCCGCTGCAAATCGAGCAAAGCATTAATCAAATCGGTTTCTCTAGTACATTCTGTTTCTAAAATTTCTAAATAAATCTGGCGTCGGTCTGGGGTGGGAGAAATTCTCAGCATATGAATAGCCATTTTCATATTAGATAAAGGCGTCCGCAATTCGTGAGAAACCGTGCTGAGAAATTCATCTTTTAGAACGTTTAAATGCTGGAGTTCCTGCACTTTTTGTTGCAATTGGGTGGTGCGTTCTTGGACTTGGCGTTCGAGGTCGGCATTGAGATTTTGTACTTGCTGGTAGAGTTGGGCTTGCTGAATGGCGATCGCGATTTGAGTTGCCAGTTGCAGCAGCAAATCCAATTCCGAAGCCTGCCACTTCCGGGATTTGGAACACTGATGAACCCACATCATCCCCCACAAATTGCCGTCTTGCAAAATTGGTACAATTAAATAAGATTTGATTTGCGCTTGCTGCAACCGCGCATATTTTTCGGCACTCAAACTAGCTTTGTCGATGTCTGAGACGGCATAGATCTCCTGTTCGATCGCAAATGCAGCTTCCTGCCAAATATTGTCTGGCATGATTTCTCCCAAGATAGAAGACCACTTGGGGGCAACGGATTCTGCCACAAAAATGCCAAAATTGCTCGACTCCCAACGCACGATCGCTACTCTGTCGGCTTGCAAAACTTGCCGGACTTCATCGACGCTGGCGTTGAGAATTTCTTCGAGGTTTAAGGATTGGTGAATCCGGAAGGAAATTTGAGTTAACAGCCGATCGCGCTGCACCTGTTCGTGGAGTTTGGCAGTCCGTTCGCGCACCTGCTGTTCCAATTTAGCATTGCGGCTTTGCAGCAGTTCCAATTTTTCCGATTGCAGTTGATAAACCGACTGCTGCAACTGTTTGACAACTCGGTACATTTCGGTCGGATCGAGAACTCTGAGCAAGCTGGTTTGAGTAATAATTCCCAGCAGTTCTCCCCGCCCGCCGCACACGACCAACCGCTGCACTTGTTGCTGCTGCATTTGTTTGTGCGCCGTCCACAGGGAATCGGAAGGTTCCAGAAATTGCAGGGGAGTTCTCATGACTTTTTGAGCTGGAGTTTGCTCGAAATTTAGTTCGAGATACTGTGCTTGCACGATGTCGTATTCGGTAACAATTCCCAAAGGTTGGTGAAAGGAATAGTGAAAAACGGAGGTAGAGTCCTCTTTGGGCTTCTCCATTGTTAATTCTTTGTTTTTGGTAATGACTACGCAACTGACTTGATGCTCGGACATCAGTTCGCTGATGCTCAGCAGCGAGGCGGTGTGGGGCGCTGTAATTGGCGTAGTCATCAATTCTGCTACCCGCCGCAATTTGAGAATGTTGGAAGGTTGCAATACTTGGCGAATTCTTTCCCGCGTCAGCACTCCTACCAAGTGCCGGAATTGATTGACAATAGGCAAATAGCGAATTCGGTGCTGGCGAAATAACGATAAAGCGGTAAACACGTCTTGATCGTCGGATTCTGTGAGGGAAACCGACACGGGGGACATGACTTCGGCAATTGGTATTTTGTGGAGGGCTACTTTTTGCAGGCTGTTTATTTTGCCAGAAGCAATCAGCCTCACTAAGTCGGCGGGGGTTAATATGCCGATTAACAGCCCGCGACTGGGGTTTTCGGATAAGTTGCCTGTGGTGATAGTCTGCTGGTTCTGCACGACGAGGACGCAGCGGGCCCGCACCTTGTCCGGCGGTGATGATTCGGTCATCGCCCCCTTGTCTGAGGGTAAAGGCCCTTTGACTAGGGGACAACTGTTTTGCAACTGACTCATCAGGGCGATCGCCACTGCTAAGGAAGTTTCTGGCCCGGCAGTTAGGGGGTAGCGGTCGATCGCTTGTTCTAAGGCTGAGGAGTAAAAGGGCGGGTGATAAAAGGGCATAGTTAATTGCAGGTGATCGGAGGACGGGTAATACCATTTTCGATTTTTGATTTTCGATTGGGAATAGCTTATTACATAACGGTTTGGAGCTTCCCTAGAGTTGCATTATTTTGTGAAAATGGTATAACAATCAAGTCTAGACATTTGCTTCTTACTTCATCGGGAGCATGGGAGCGGTTATCCCTCGGTAAGCTTTCACGATGAAAGCCAAGCGCGATAAATTAATTGCTGCGTTCAAATCCCTGTCCATCGAATGACCGCAATTTCCACAGTTGTAAGTCCTTTCTGCCCGTGGCATATCTTGAATATGTCCGCAGTTTGAACAAGTTTTACTCGAAGGAAACCAGCGATCAGCAATGATTACTTCACAGCCAAACTTTTTAGCTTTGTATTCCAGTTGACGTTTGAATTCATAGAATCCACAATCCGCGATGACTTGAGCTAGCTTGTGATTAGACAGTAACCCAGAAACATTTAAATCTTCTACTACTATCGTTGCGTGGTTTTTGCCTAAGTAAGTAGTAATTTGATGGAGAGTATTTTTTCTGAGATTCGCTACTTTAGCATGATGTTTTGCTAACCTTTGTTTCGCCTTAAATCTATTGCTAGAGCCTTTCGTCTTTCTCGATAATTCCTTTGACAGTCTACGCAACTTACTGAGATGCGTTTTGTAATGCTTTGGGTTAGGGAAAACAACTCCCGTCGAAAGGGTTGCCAACTCTTTAACTCCTAGGTCAACACCCACGACATCGTGTTGCTTTACAGTTGGTTCATACTCCTGTTCGTAGGCAAAAGCAATAAACCAACTGTCGGCAGTTCGAGATATTGTAATTGACTTGCAGGTGGTGTGAGGCAATCCTTCGTAAGTTTTTACCCAACCGATTGTTTGCAACTTTATAGACGTACCACCTACCGGGATTGGTTTTCCACCTGCGTCTATCGTGAAGGAATCATGATGCCCCTTCTTCTTGAATTTGGGATATTCACCTTTTTTCGAGAAGAACCGAGTGAAAGCATCCCCTAGATTGTCAAAAGCATATTGAGTTATCTTCTGGCAAATTTCCGCTTCTTTAATCCATGTAAACTCAGGCTTTACATGATTGTTAAAGAATTTCTTGAGCAGGTATTTGTTGGGCTTCAATCCATCTTGATAAAGGTGGCTCCAAGTAGCCAATCCCCAGTTATAAGTAAACCTCGCTATTCCAGCGTGTTTGCTCATGACTGTTGCCTGACTCTTGTTTAGCTTTAACTTTGTTTTGATGGATAAAAGCATTGTTCGACCTCAACACTGTATTTCTTTGTTCAATTTAGCGAGGCGATCGCATGGTACACCAGGATTTTGTCTATAAGTGTACCACTTTGTCTATTTAATCGCTAGCTAAGGACTAGCTCATTGATTATTTTCATGCAATTTGAGCTTTAGATTAATACTCTCACTAATCCGTAATTTCACTGAGTTCAAATCCTGGGTCGGTTTTTACTCCCTGCTTTTTTCCTGAGACTCCCCTATAATCAAAATAAGCCGAATGTAAAGTTTTACTACAAAATTTACCGATAATGACAACTTTAAGCTTAGAGCAAATTGCAGCCAAGTTAGAAAGCGAAAACTCAGCCGATCGCATGGTGGCTTTGGCTAACTTGCGAAACGTGTCGGCTGAAACGGCTGTACCTTTGATTAAAAAGGTGTTGAACGACGAAAGTTTGCAAGTGCGATCGATGGCTGTGTTTGCTCTGGGAGTCAAACCGACAGCAGAGTGCTATCCCATTCTAGTCAAATTGCTAGAAACTGACCCAGATTACGGGATTCGCGCTGACGCTGCTGGTGCTTTGGGCTATCTGGAAGATATCAGAGCTTTTGAGGCTTTGGTGCGCGCTTTTTACGAAGATACTGAATGGCTGGTGCGCTTTAGTGCGGCGGTTTCTCTGGGAAATCTCAAAGATCCGCGGGCTCGCGACGTGCTGCTGAAAGCTCTCGACTGCGAACAAGTGGTGATCCAGCAGGCGGCGATTTCGGCTTTGGGGGAAATTAAGGCAATTGACGCGATCGATCGCATCCTCAACTTTGCTCAGTCAGAAGATTGGCTGATCCGTCAGAGGCTGGCTGAAGCTTTGGGCAATTTGCCGAGTGTGAAGAGTGTTTCGGCTTTGAAATACTTAGAAAAAGATAAAAATTCTCAAGTAGCTGAGGCCGCAACATTTTCTCTCAATCGCTTAGAGAAAACAGAAGCCTAAAATTTTTTAGAGGCGGGTTCACCAAAAATCTGTAAAAGCAGTAGAATCAGATAAACCCGCCCAGCCCTCTTTGCGATGTTTTAAACAAGTTATTAGACTTGAATTGCCTAAATCTTTGATTGATAGAACAACCGCAGATGCTCTTGGGATAAACACAGATAAACGCAGAGGTTTTTCAAGGCCAGAGAGTGAATGAGGGCGAGAGGTTTTTTGATTGTGTTGGAAGAGGGAGTTAAATGCCGTACAGTCAATTTAGCCTCGAACAAATTAAGAGAAATTTTGGCATAACTTTTACTAGGAGGGTTGGCTTGTTTGCCGACATTCCCGAAATAGAACCCAGCATTTTTTTGCAAGAAACTTTGCAATTTAATCTACCTTTAGCACTAGAAAATAATTCCGATAAAGCTCGCTCCGAGCTAATTGTCGCGCCGATATTAGTTGAAATCAAAAAACGGCTGCCGGAACGGATGAGTTTATTTTCAGGTAGAGAGTTTACTGTAGACCCTGCTAGGGGTTTGAGCGGTTATTGCGATTTTCTAATTAGCCGATCGCCCGAACAGCTAGTCATCGAATCCCCAGTCATCGCTTTGGTTGAAGCAAAAAACGACAACATTCTATCCGGCTTAGGGGAGTGCATGGCAGAAACGATCGCAGCCCAAATATTTAACCAGCATTTTAGATTAACCCCACGGATAAATTCGGGGGAAGAGAGGATTTTAGATTTTCGATTTGGGATTGATTCCACGGATAAATCACGTGGCGGGTACCATCTGTGAAAATCTTGGTCAAGAAAATAACATTCAGACAATTTATGGAGTTGTGACAACAGGAAGTATCTGGAAATTCTTTAAGCTAGAAGGAATTGCGATCGAGATTGACACCGACGAATATTTTATCAATAATGTTTCTAAAATCCTCGGTATCTTAATAAATTTTATCGAGTGTTGAGTAAAATTCTGAATGTATGATGTAAGCTGTGATGGCAAATCGCAAGTTAAAATAGTTGTTTACATCCTTTAACCATAACTAGCCATGAATCAAGCACCGAATCCTTTTAACTCAAATCCCTCCGATCCGCTAGACCCCTTGGAGCAACAACCTGACGATCGAGGTGAAGAGTTGCCGAGACAGTACCACCCAGCTACTAAAAAAACTCTCCAAAAATTATTTCTGATTCTGATAGTTGTCGGGGTAGTGATTGGTGGGGTTCTATCTGTAGGTGTGATTTCGCTGATGCAAAAAGCCGGATTGACTGATGTGCCGGCGCGGGTACAGAATCCGAAGTAATATCTACTCGGAAGAATCTATCGATGCTAAATTCAGCAGTTTTCAGGGATGAAGCCTGACAAAATATGATGGTTTGTATGGATTTTTTTACAATAGACTTGAATTGTAAAAATACTGAGGACGGGCTAGAAGCCCATCCCACAAACTTTTTTTTCTTGTGGAATGGGCTTCTAGCCCGTCCTAAAATTTGATTGAAAGAACTTTTGCACTTCAGTTCTAATATAGCAACCACGCCCGACAGTGAGGACGTTCTTAATTGCTGAAACCGTTGCTTTTCTTGCTTCTTGCTTCTTGCTTCTTCCTTCGCCTATAATTGATGATTAAAAATTCGACAGCCAAGCCCGATCGCACTCCACAACCGCAGATTTCCGAAAAACTTGTTTCCGCTGGCTTTCACGCTCTTTCTGACCCCCTGCGGATTCAGATTCTGGAGTTGCTGCGGGAACAGGAGTTGTGTGTTTGCGACTTGTGCGATCGGCTTGGTGTCCCTCAGTCTAAACTCTCTTTTCACCTCAAAACCCTAAAAGAAGCCGCTTTAGTTCGCAGCCGCCAAGAAGGCCGCTGGATCTACTACAGCCTCAATCTAGCTCAGTTTCTCGCCCTGGAAGAGTACCTGTCGGACTATCGGCGCTTTAGCCAGATCCTGCCGGCGCGCCCTTGTTCCGATGCGGGTTGACATATCAATATTTCTTGATTAGTAATATCGTGTCCGGTAAAGTAACCGCTATTGGTTCGATCGTTCCGACGAAGAGTCCTGGCTTGATGCGGACTAAAGTCCGAAGGATCGAACCAATAGACTTGACACATCAACTTTTTTTGATATGATGATTTGGAACCAATGAGTTGACAGTGATGGGTGCAGCAGCAAAGAAGTTAGCTTCGGGCGAAAATCGAGATTGCAGTCGAGAAGCGATCGCGGAATGCCTCGGCACGTTTATTCTAGTTTTTGCAGGCACCGGCGCGGTGATGGTTAACAAAATTAGCGGTGGTGCTGTCACTCATTTGGGCGTTAGTTTTGTATTTGGTGCAGTTGTAGCCGCGATGATTTATGCGATCGGGCATATCAGCGGCGCGCACTTTAACCCAGCCGTAACTTTAGGATTTTGGGCGAGCGGTTTTTTCCCAAAATACAAAGTTTTGCCTTACATTTTGGCGCAGTGTGCGGGGGCGATCGCAGCTTCCACACTGCTACTAATTAGCTTAGGAAAAGTGGGAAATCTCGGTGCAACTATCCCTCTTAACGGTAATTGGTTGCAGTCTCTAATTTTAGAAACAGTTCTGACTTTTATCCTGATGTTTGTGATTCTGGGTTCGGGGCTTGACAGGCGCGCTCATATCGGTTTTGCGGGGATAGCAATTGGCTTGACCGTAGGCTTGGAAGCTGCATTTATGGGGCCAATTACGGGAGCGAGCATGAATCCGGCGCGATCGCTCGGCCCGACCTTAATTGGTGGCATTTGGGAACACCACTGGGTTTACTGGGTTGCTCCAATTTGGGGCGCGCAGTTAGCCGTCGCTGTTTACCGACAAATATCTAACGGATTTCGGGATTTTAATTGAAAGGATTATGGCAAATTTCACGCATAAACCGAGAATTCTGTTTTTATATGGCTCGTTAAGAGAGCGATCTTACAGCCGCTTGTTGGCGGAAGAATCGGCTCGAATTATTGAGGATTTCGGTGCAGAAGTTCGGTTCTTCAATCCTCGGGAATTGCCGATTTATGGCAGCGTTCCCGATACGCATCCGAAGGTTCAAGAGTTGCGGGAATTGAGCCTTTGGTCAGAGGGTCAAGTTTGGTCGAGTCCAGAAATGCACGGCAATATTACGGGCATTATCAAAAATCAAATTGACTGGATTCCTTTAAGTATTGGGGCTGTCAGACCGACTCAAGGTCGGACTTTGGCGGTGATGCAGGTTAGCGGCGGTTCGCAGTCTTTTAATGCTGTGAATACTTTGAGGATTTTGGGCCGCTGGATGCGGATGTTTACGATTCCTAATCAGTCTTCGGTGGCTAAGGCTTATCAGGAGTTTCATGATGATGGGACGATGAAGGATTCTCCTTTTCGCGATCGCGCGATCGATGTCATGGAGGAATTGTACAAGTTTACCTTGCTGTTGCGGGAGCACACCGACTATTTGACCGATCGCCACAGCGAACGCAAGGAACAAGCGGCCAAGGAGGCGATCGCAGTTGCAAATCGCGCCCTGGAAGTTAATTAAGGCGATTGAAATCGCGGAGAATCACCCGGCGATTGAAATCGCGGCTACACAGACAAAACCCGCCTTCGCGGGTTGAAGAATCACCCGGCGATTGAAATCGCGGCTACACAGACAAAACCCGCCTCCGCGGGTTAAAGAATCAAGGATTTTTCTTCAGTCCACGGAGGTGGACTTCGCTTGTGTAGCCGCGGTTTCTAACCGCCGGGGCCCTAACTAACAACCAACAACCAATAACTAACAACCAATAACCAACAACCCAAAAAACACCATGAAAAAAGTAATGTTCGTTTGCAAAAGAAACTCCTGTCGATCGCAAATGGCAGAAGGATTCGCTAAAACCATCGGCAAAGACAAAATAGCCGTCACCAGTTCCGGTTTAGAATCAAGCAGAGTTCACCCGACAGCAATTCAAGTCATGTCAGAAATCGGCATTGATATCACCGATCAAACATCTAACGCCTTAAGCGAATTCAACGCCGAAGATTACGATGCAGTAATTTCTCTCTGCGGCTGCGGCGTGAATTTACCTGAAGCGTGGGTATTGCGAGAAGTATTTGAAGATTGGCAACTCGACGACCCCGACGGACAACCAATCGAAACTTTTCACCGCGTTCGAGGTGAAATCAAAGCAAGAGTTGAGAAATTAGTTGAAACCCTCAAATAAGACTTCTCCGAGCTATCTGAGTTGTAGAATTACCCGGCGATTGAAATCGCAACTACAAAAACACTCACGCGCCTGCGCGGGTTGAACAATCAATAATTTCTCTTCAGTCTGCGGAGGCAGACTTTGCTTGTGTAGCCGCGGTTTCTAACCGCCGAGGCTTTGTACCGAATAATTCAAATCTGTCGCTGTCGCTTCCCTTGAATTCATGCTAAATTATCAGAGACGTTCCACCAGAACGCCTCTAAATTCGTTGCGAGCACAGACTAAAAAATTTAGCACATGATTCAGACCGCAATCACGCCTTTCAAAAATAAACTCAACTCAGCTTTAACTAAAAAGCCGATCGCAGTTTTACAAATTAATCTAGGCAAACGCTGCAATCTCGCTTGCAGTCACTGCCACGTAGAAGCTAGCCCAACACGAACCGAAGAACTTTCCCCAGAAATATGCGAACAATTAATTGAAATCATTCGCCGTTTTCCTCAAATTCAAACTGTTGACCTCACGGGCGGTGCTCCCGAGATGCTTTACGGTTTTAAACCGTTGGCGGAAGCTGCAAGGGCCGCAGGTAAAGAGGTTATTGTTCGTTCTAATTTGACGATTTATTTTGAGAAAGGCTTTGAAGATATTCCCGAATACTGCGCGCAACACCAACTCAGAATTGTGGCGTCGCTTCCCTGTTACCAAGCTAATAATGTTGACAAAATGCGCGGCAGCGGTGTTTTTGACAGTTCGATTCGGGCTCTGCAAAAGCTGAATCAGTTGGGCTACGGAAACAACCCAAATTTAATTCTAGATTTGGTGTACAATCCGCAGGTTCCGACAACAGATAAGTTTTCGCTGACGGCGGAACAGGGCAAGTTACAGCAAGATTATCAGGTGTATTTAGCCGAACATTTTGGGATTTGTTTTAATCACTTGTTCGCAATTACTAATTTGCCTGTGGGACGGACTAAGTTTCATTTGGAACACAAAAAACTGCACAAGCCTTATCTGGGGTTTTTGGAAAATAATTTTAATCCTGGTACTCTGGATCATTTAATGTGTCGGAACGAATTGTCGATCGACTATTTGGGCAATGTTTACGACTGCGATTTTAACCAAATGGAAAATCTGCCGGCGAAAACTGGCAGCGGGGAAACTATAACTGTTGCTAAATTGCTGGAATCTGGTAGTTTAGATGTAATTCAAGAGGTGCAAACTGCTGCTTATTGCTACGGCTGTACGGCGGGTAGCGGTTCTAGTTGTGGCGGTACGTTGATTTGAGAAATACAGGACATGGCAGTGCCATTTCCCTACCCTAGAAAATGAAATACAGTAGGGACACGGCACTGCCGTGTCCCTCCCTACACGGCACTGCCGTGTCCCTCCCTACACGGCACTGCCGTGTCCCTACCCTGGAAACGACGATGTATGCAATTTAGACGGGGAGTTTAGGTAATGAATGATTTGCGATCGCCCGATGACAAAAATCCACCATCAAATAAGTGGAAGCTGTTTTTAGGGATTGGTTTAGCTGTGGCTTTGATTGTGGCGGCCAAGTTTTTCAATTTTCAAGGAATTCTGACAAATGCCCTGGAGTCGATCGCCAATCTCGGCCCTTGGGGCCCCGCAGCTTTTATTCTAATTTACATTATAGCAACAGTTTTATTTATCCCCGGTTCCTTGCTGACTCTCGGTTCTGGCGTTTTGTTCGGAGTTGTTGGTGGCACGGTTTGCGTTTCCATCGGATCGGTTTTGGGCGCTACTTGCGCTTTTTTAACAGGTAGATATTTAACTCGCGATTGGGTTTCCAAACAGATAGCAGGTAATCTCAAGTTTCAGGCGATCGACTCCGCCGTTGCTTCAGAAGGATGGAAAATTGTACTTCTGACGCGGCTTTCGCCAATTTTTCCGTTTAATTTGCTCAACTATGCTTTTGGAGTAACGCAGGTGTCTCTCAGAGACTATTTTTTCGCATCTTGGATCGGCATGATTCCCGGAACCGTGATGTATGTTTATATCGGTTCCCTGGCTGGTAGTTTGGCTGCAATTGGATCGCAAGGGCGATCGCGCACTACTGCTGAGTGGGCTTTGTACGGCATTGGTTTAATAGCAACGATCGCCCTCACCGTTTATGTAACCCGCTTGGCCAAAAAAGCTTTAGACGCAAAAATTTCTCCTTGAAGCCATAGCGCAAATTTGTCAAATTGTCAACAGGGATTTCACCCTACATTATAATACATTGCTAATTTAAAAAACTCCGTATTTTCTCTGTGTTATTTACAAGAATTTTGTTATAAAAACGAGATAGATATTAAAGATATAGCAATTCTCAAGTGATTCAGGTCACAGATTGGCAATTCGTAAGATCACTGACAAGTACCTCACGAAAATTGACAACCACTATATCTTAAATCACTAATATCAAGTAAGCAAAGGGAAAGTCTGAATATCAAGTTGATGCTAAAACCGAATGCTATCGCGCGATCGGAATTTATTTGTCAAGTCAGAAATGTAATGCCATTTCTCTCAAACAACCTCACTTTCAACAGTTGACAGTTGACAGTTGAAAGTTGACAGTTTGAGAGCGACCTCTACCTAGAAGTCAGAGGATTGGAGTAATGAATAGTCTGATTTTCATTTCTCCCGATCGGGGAGAGGCTTTCAACCAATTCTTTCTGGTAAACTCTGTTCTTCATCCCAAGATTAATCAGTCATTTTCAATTGTCTAATCAAAAATCTAAAAACAAAAAGTGGTATAACCCCTGATTGGTATAACCAATGAGGACTCAAACCCTCACTATTTATCTAATATTAATTCTGCCGGATTACGAATAACAAATGCCGTTTGATCTATTAGACTCTCGACGAGAACATTTGATGATGCAAAACCCAGCAAATCAAGCCCGAACTGTGTCTGTGCAGCCACCCCATCAAACAAAAAAGCTGCGCCGCTTGTGGCAAAAAATAAGTAATTCTGCTCAATTGCGGTGGCAGCAAGCGCACAGTCTTTGGCAGCACAGACGGCAGCGCCGCCATTTGCTGACCCTACTAATACTGGGCAGCACGGCTTTAAGCATTAGCACCACTGCTTGCATTAGCTATTTCGTAGTGCGCGGACTAATCCTCGACAATTTAAAGGCAATAGCACTATTAAAATTAGAAAAAGGCAGTGAAGAAATCGATAAGTGGCTCAGCAGTCGCAAAGCAGAAATAGAAACCATTGCTTACTCTCCTACTGTTCGCACTCTCGATTGGAAATTAGTTGAACCAATTTTGCAAGGAGAAACCTACAGGTTAAAAGAGTATTTCTTATTGTCATTAGTTCAAGCCGATGGATCGGTGCAGAACACTTTAGGCACTAACACCAACACCAAAGACCGCCAACACTTTCAAAAGGCAATGAACGGAAATGTCAACGTTTCCGACCCGCTGATCGGACGCAGCAGCAAGCTTTCAGCAATCATTATTGCAGCTCCACTTTGGGCATTGCCCCCCAATCCCAACAAAGTAATTGGAGTTCTTGCAGGCAGCATTAAAGTAGACCGAGTAGCCTCTGTAGCTAACAGCTTGCAATACGGTTCTGACAGCTATGCTTTTGTGCTTAATTCAGCAGGAGTGCCAATTATTCATCCCAACAATAAATTAATCGGAACTATCGACCTGCCAGCCCCAACTTTTTTAAAATCACAAGACCCAGGATTAGCAGCAATTGCGCGCAATATGACCAGCCATCAGACGAATATCGAACTGGTAAAAATAGATGACAAATGGGTGTATGTAGCCTATGCTTCCCTCAGCGAAGTTAACTGGTCAATGGCTCTAGTAATTCCCCGCGAAAATATTGAATCCCAACTCCAAGCATTAAATTTGCTGACATCCGTCGTCGGCGGACTGCTCGTCCCGGCAATGCTAGCAGCAATTTGGCTAATTTACTCCTCCGAAAACAATCGCGTTCAAGCGGAGCGAGAAGCCATGCTAAACCGCATTGCCGGACGCATTCAAGATTCCCTAGAATTAGACAAAATTGTGCAAAGCACCGTGGAAGAAATAGTGAATTTGCTGCACCTAGAACGGGCGGCTTTTGGTTGGCACGAACCGCAAAATAAAACCTTACAAATTTTGTGGGAATCATGCGAATTTGAGTGTCCCAAAGAAGCGATCGAGTTCGATCCTTACTTTTCGGAAAATTCGTCACTCCGCAGCGATAAATGCGAGCTAATTATTCTGTCGAGTGACACTGGGATCCAGAGTGCAAGTCAACCGATCGAACTTAAAGCTAATAGCTATTTAGCCGTCCATGTTCAGACTCAAAATGAGCGGCAGGGTTATTTAATTTGCAGTCATGCTACCCATTGGTTTTGGAGCGGGGAGGAAATCCAATTGTTAAAAGCTGTGGCAGACCAACTGGCAATCGCCATAAATCAATCTCACCTTTACAGCCAAACCCAAGACCAAGTAAAACTGCTCAATAGTGCCTTAGATGAACTCAAAAAAACACAAACTCATTTAGTGCAGAGCGAGAAAATGTCATCCCTGGGTCAAATGGTGGCCGGGATAGCTCACGAAATCAACAATCCGGTTAACTTCATTTCGGCTAATTTGCCTCACACCACCAAATATACTAAAGATTTGTTAGATTTGGTGAGTTTATACAAAAAAACCTTCCCAGAAGTGACTCCGGAAATCGAAGAGTTTGCCGAAGCAATTGAGTTGGAATTTATCGAGGAAGATTTGCCGCATATGTTGAATTCTATGAAAATAGGAACCGAACGCATTCGCACCATAGTTCTTTCTTTGCGAAACTTTTCTCGCCTCGATGAATCTGACAAAAAACTGGCGGACATTCACGAAGGTATCGAAAATACCTTGCTGCTGCTCTCCAACCGGATCAAGAATGGGATTTATATAGTCAAGAGATACGGAAAAGTGCCTTCAGTCGAGTGCTATCCCTCTCAGCTAAATCAGGTGTTTATGAACTTGCTGAGCAATGCGATGGATGCTTTGAAGGAGATCGATCGCCTGGATAAAATCATTACTATTTCTACGGGAGTCGTTCGACAAAATGGCGGTAAGTTTCTGAAAGTGACGATTGCCGACAATGGCCCTGGCATTCCCGAAAGCATTCAAGACCAAATTTTTAACCCATTTTTTACTACAAAACCAGTCGGGCAAGGTACTGGTTTGGGATTAGCAATTAGCTACAAAATTGTAGTAGACGGACACGGCGGCAGTATCAAGATTGCTCAGCCTAAGGGCGGGGGGACGGAGTTTTTGATAAAAATTCCGATCGCGGAGGGGTATCAAGAGGCAAGCAGGAAGAGGGAAGGAACGCCACGGATGAGTGCAACGCAGGTAAAGGAGCTTTCATGAATGCTAAATTGGCTGGGTTTGGCTAAAATTAAAAGAGTTGTTGTGCAAGGAGTTTTATGGCTGTTGGCAAGGATACAATTTTTGAGCGCTTTTTGTCGCCCCTGATACGACTGGCGATCGACGAACAAGCACTGAAACGACTCTACGAAGGTATCGACTGGGAAACAGCGGGCGATCGCCACCGACAACCAGACCTAGTTTATCCCGAATATTACAGCAGCCAAAACTTTCACGGCATCGAAGGCGGCTACCTCAACCCCAGTGCAGCGGTTTCCTACGATCCAATTACGCAATACGTTTTGCCTCCCCACGAAACAGTCGTCAGACAAGGCTTAATAGACGGTGTGCGGGTGAAGCCCCGCCGAATCATCGATTTGGGATGCGGCACTGGCTCAACCACGCTGATGCTCAAACAAGCCTTTCCCGAAGCCGAAGTTGTCGGCCTGGATTTGTCGCCATATATGCTGGTAGTCGCCGAAATGAAATCGCAAAAAGCCGGCTTAAATATCGAGTGGTTGCACGGAAATGCCGAAAGCGTTGCTTTTGCTGACGGCAGCTTTGATTTAGTTGCAACTTCCTTGCTGTTTCACGAGACGCCACCTGCGGTATCGCGGGCAATTTTGCGAGAAAGTTTCCGATTGCTGAAGGTTGGGGGACAAGTGGCAATTTTGGACGGAAACCAAAAAACTTTGCGGCAGACAGAGTGGCTGACTGATATCTTTGAAGAGCCTTATATTAAGTCTTATGCAACTGGTAGTATTGATGCTTGGGCGGGGGCTGCTGGATTCGCGGCGGTGCAAACTCAGGATCACTGGTGGGTGCATCAGGTAACGCAGGGTGTGAAACCTCTTCCTGGGGAAGATTTGGAACCGGTGCGGGCGGCGAAGGTGTGGAATCCGATCGATTTGGTTCCTGATTTGGATGGCGATTTACCGGGAATTCCAGCTTACAGTTGACAGTTGACAGTTGACAGTTGACAGTTGACAGTTGACAATTGACAGTTGACAGTTGACAGTTGACAGTTGACAGTTGACAGTTGACAGTTGACAGTTGACAGTTGACAGTTGACAGCTAACAGCTAACAGCTAACAGTTGAGAGTTGCTATTCAATAACGAATAACCAATAACGAATAACCAATAACCAATAACCAATAACCAATAACGAATAACGAATAACCAATAACGAATAACCAATAACGAATAACGAATAACGAATAACCAATAACGAATAACCAATAACGAATAACGAATAACGAATAACGAATAACGAATAACGAATAACCAATAACCAATAACCAATGACTAATAACCAATAACCAATAACCAATGACTAATGACTCTAAAAGCAGTTTTATTTGATTTTAATGGCGTTATTATTAATGACGAGTCGATTCACGAGAAAATAATCGATCGACTGATGCTAGATGAAAATCTCCAACTCAAACGTGGGGAGTTTCGGGAAGTGTGCTTGGGAAGGAGCGATCGCACTTGTATTACCGAACTGCTGAAGCGCCGGGGACGATATCTGACAGAAACATACCTCGATCGCTTGCTGCTACGCAAGGCCCAAGCTTATCAGGAAACAATCAATAGTTTGGAAAAATTGCCCATTTATTCGGATGTGGCAGAATTTATTGACAAAATTCGGGTTTCCGGACTAAAAATGGCGGTAGTTAGCGCGGCAATGCGATCGGATATAGAATTGGTGTTAGATCGATCGGGTTTGGCTGCAAACTTTGAATTAATTGTCGCAGGCGACGACTTGATGGCGAGCAAACCAGCACCCGACGGCTATCTGTTGGCGGTGGAACTTCTCAACCAGAAATATCCCGGATTTAACTTGCAAGCGATCGAGTGTTTGGCATTAGAAGATACCTTTGCAGGGATAGAAGCGGCGAAAAAAGCGGGGATTCAGGTAGCGGGGGTGACTCACACTTACCCGTTTCACATGATCCAGCGCCAAGCTAATTGGACGGTGGACTATTTTGCTGATTTAGAGTTGGACAGAGTAGCCCAACTTTGCTCGATCGCCCCGACTCCACCAGCAGCATAAAACACTTGACGTTTTTAGCAGTTACGTGCTAACGTAGTTGACTGTCTGCCAAATTCAATACAAATGCGACCTGTAAGCCTTTGAGATTTGGCAATCGGGCATCTAAAATGTTAAATTAAAAGTCAATCAGGGGAATTAGCTCAGTTGGTAGAGCGCTGCGATCGCACCGCAGAGGCCAGCGGTTCGAGTCCGCTATTCTCCATAAAATCAGGGATATTTCTACAAATTTTGGGCGGGTGAGGTGGTTTGAGATTGGCTTGCGTGCGATCGAGCAATTTCTGCCTAACTCCCAACATTCATCAGGTATCGCTATAAAAAAAGCGGGTTTCTAATTTCAGACTGATTCCGGAAAAGACGTATTTGGGTTGACAAACGGGTTTCTGTCGCAGTTACTCTCAATCCCCACCAAACCTTCAATTTGTCAATAACAATAAGTTTTGTATCTAAAGGTACAACATTCTTCTAAAGCGAGTCTTAATATCAAGTCGCTATGTGTTATTATTCTCAATCATCTGACAGAGCTATTCAGGAGTAACTAGAAAAAATGACAAAGCGATTCGATCGGCGGAAATTTCTCTTATACAGTTCTGCTACCCTCACATCAAGTTTATTTCTAAAAGCTTGTAGAACTCCCACTCCAACCGCAACCCCAGCCGCTTCTCCAACAGCAGCAGGAACTACACCAGCAGCACCAGCAGCCAGCAGTGGGAACACGATCAAAGTAGGAATTTTGCATTCCTTGAGCGGCACAATGTCAATCAGCGAAAAAAGCGTTGTGGAGGCTGAACAATTAGCGATAGAAGAAATCAATAAAGCTGGCGGCGTCCTCGGAAAACAAATCCAAGCAATAGTAGAAGACGGCAACTCAGACTGGCCGACTTTTGCCGAAAAAGCCAAAAAATTGATCGATCAAGACAAAGTTGTCACCGTCTTTGGCTGCTGGACATCCGCCAGCCGCAAAGCAGTGTTACCAGTATTTGAAGAAAAAAATCATATGCTCTGGTATCCCGTACAATACGAGGGTCAAGAGTGCTCCAAGAATATCTTTTATACCGGGGCTGCGCCGAACCAGCAAATCGAACCAGCAGTAGACTGGCTGCTAGCAAATAAAGGCAAAAAATTCTTCTTAGTCGGGTCGGACTACGTTTTCCCCCGCACCGCAAACACTATTATCAAAGCACAGCTAGCAGCCAAAGGTGGCGAATTAGTTGGGGAAGATTACATACCTTTGGGCGGTACAGAAGTCACGCCAATTATTACTAAAATCAAGGCAGCTTTACCCGAAGGTGGTGTCATTTTCAATTCCCTCAACGGCGACAGCAACGTCGCATTTTTCAAACAGTTGCAGGGCGCAGGTTTGACCCCGGACAAATATCCGTCAATGTCAGTCAGTATAGCAGAAGAAGAAGTAAAGGCGATCGGCGTAGAATATCTCAAAGGCCATTACGCCGCCTGGAATTACTTCATGACTGTGGAATCTCCGGCAAATAAAAAATTTGTGGAAGCTTTCAAGGCAAAATACGGCAAAGACAGAGTGACTAACGACCCGATGGAAGCAGCTTACATCATGGTTTACCTGTGGAAGCAAGCCGTCGAAAAAGCAGGAACACCAGACGATTTGGAAAAAGTGCGGGCAGCAGCTTTGGGTCAAACTTTTGACGCCCCGGGTGGCAAAGTAACCCTGGAAGTTAACCATCACCTTTCTAAATTTGTGCGGTTGGGCGAAGTGAGAGAAGATGGTTTGTTTAACATCACTTTTGCTACGCCAGAAGCCGTGAAGCCGATTCCTTGGAATCAGTTTGTCGCTGAAACAAAAGGTTTTTCTTGCGATTGGTCTGACCCCGCAAAAGGCGGCAAATTCAAGGCACCATAAGTAGCCAAGACCAATTTTATTTAATGTTGGCAACAGATATTCGATCCCCCCTAACCCCCCTGGTGGGAGGGGGGACAATATCTTGATTTCAAAGTCAACCCCTACTCCCCTTATTAAGGGGGATTTAGGGGGATCGAGACTTGGCTACCAGCGCTATTATACAGATGGTTTTAGTTCTAAGTTGAGACGCATGAAATAAAACCTACCTCTACAAAAAATATTTGTTGTATGTAAAAAAGTAAGAGGAAAAAAATGGCGATCGACTTATTGGACGGTTTATTTAATGGCATTAGCATCGGCGCTGTTTTGCTAATTGCAGCCCTGGGATTAGCGATTATTTTTGGGCTGATGGGCGTAATTAATATGGCTCACGGCGAGTTGATGATGTTGGGGGCTTATACAACTTTTGTAGTGCAGAATTTCTTCAAAGGTATCGGAGGATTTGCCTTTGAAACTTATATTTTATTTGCCATTCCCCTCGCTTTTTTAGTGGCGGCATTAGTAGGATTAATTCTCGAACGGGGAGTGATTCGTCATCTCTACGGGCGGCCGCTAGAAACTCTGCTGGCGACGTGGGGCGTAAGTTTGATTTTGCAGCAGTTTGTTCGCAGCGTCAGTTGGGGGCTGGTAACGGGAATTGCGGTGTTTTGTTTGCTGTTTTTTGGCGGCTTGCAGGTGCTGAAACGGCGCCCCGATTTCGATCGCACTCGCAGCACATTTATCGCCATAATTTTGCCTCTGTCTCTCGGTATTTCCTGGGCAGTGAGCGCATTTTTAGGGGAAACTTACAAACTGGCAGTAACTCAACCTTGGTTTGGCGCTCAAAACGTTGATGTGACTGCGCCTGCATGGCTGCGCGGCGGCATCCCGCTGGGAACTTTTCAGTTACCCTACGCCCGACTTTTTATTATTGCGCTGACAGGCATTTGTTTGGCAGGAATTTACCTATTTTTGCAAAAGTCTGTGTGGGGATTGCGGATTCGCGCTGTGACGCAAAATCGCAGCATGAGCGCTTGTTTGGGAATACCTACCGAACAAGTAGATGCGCTGACTTTTGCTTTGGGTTCGGGATTGGCTGGTGTCGCTGGGTGCGCGATTAGTTTGATTGGTTCTGTAGGGTCAAATACCGGACAAAATTATATAGTCGATACCTTTATGGTGGTGGTTGTGGGCGGTGTGGGCAAGATTATGGGCAGTATAGTTGCTGCAATGGCGATCGGCACTGCAAATTATCTCATCGGATCGGGAACACTTGCATTAATGTTTGCTCCTGTCAAGCCTTTAGCTGATTTTTTCACATTTTTCGCCACCACCAGCATGGCAAAAGTCATGGTATTCGCCTTAATTATGGCTTTTCTGCAAGTGAAGCCGGGCGGAATTTTTCCGCAAAAAGGACGGACTGTTGAGAATTAAAAACTACAGCTTTGAGCGGCAAAAAAATGAAGAATACAGAAAAAAAGGCTCTGTTTAAAGAAGCAGCAATTGTAGGGGCGATCGCCATAATTGCGATCGCGATCGTCCCAGGAATACTTGCTGACGCTCGTCTCAACCAATTGGGACGATTTTTAGCACTAGCGATTGTAGCTCTCGGTATAGACTTAATTTGGGGATATACAGGTTTGCTCAGTCTGGGACATGGCGTATTTTTTGCGATCGGTGGCTACGCCTTCGCCATGCACCTAAAACTGCAAATTCCCCCAACCGCCAGCAGTCAATTACCCGAATTCATGAACCTCTACGGCGTCACCGAACTGCCCTGGTTTTGGCAACCATTCTATTCATTTCCCTTCTCAGTCATCGCCCTATTCCTCATCCCCGCCATCTTGGGCGGACTTTTAGGTTACTTAGTATTCCGCAATCGCATTCGAGGCGTTTACTTTTCAATTCTCACCCAAGCAGCCACAATTGTATTTTTCAACTTCTTTAACGGCCAGCAAAAACTGATTAACGGCACCAACGGACTCACCGACTTTAAAACCCTATTCGGAGCCACAGTAAACGGCAGAGATACTCAATATATTTTCTACATTCTCACCGTACTATTTCTAGCAGCAACTTACGCCCTCTGCCGCTGGCTGACAAGCGGGCGTTTCGGGCGCTTGCTACTAGCAATTCGCGACGACGAAGTGCGCCTGCGTTTCTCCGGCTACAATCCCACAGGATACAAAGTTTTAGTATTTGCAATTTCCGCCGGCTTAGCCGGGATTGCAGGCGCTTTATTCACCGTACAAACGGGAATTATTTCGCCAAAGGCAATGGATATAGCATTTTCCATCGAAATGGTAATTTGGGTAGCAGTAGGAGGTCGCGCCACATTATCAGGAGCAATATTGGGAGCGCTGCTAGTCAACTTTGGCAAAAGTTTCTTGAGCGAACAATTCCCCGAAGTGTGGCTGTTTTTCCAAGGCGCATTATTCCTAATAGTAGTCACCGTGCTGCCCGACGGCCTAGTCGGATGGGTGCAAAATCAAGATTTTGAGCAAATCCGTCGCTTGTTCAGAAAACCGAAGTACGCATCTACTTACCCCAGCCTGGAACAAGACCCCGAAGTGCAGCACGAAAAAGAAGAACTTGAACATTGATTGCAAAAATATCGTGTATATATAAGTAGGCGGACATAAATAAATGTCACCCGGAAGAGAGAAACGAAGCAATCGCCATAGACTTGACACCAGCTTTCCTGCGGCTCGCTTCGCTAACATGACTCGCTCCCCAGATGCAATATATATGTCCACCTACTTAGATATCAGTAGCAAGCAGCTTCGTTTTTTTAACTTGAGGGGAAACGTATGGCAGATATTATTGACTACAAAATCTACGGCGACGATTTGCAACTCATCGAGATTGAACTCGACCCCAAAGAAGGCGTCAGGGCCGAAGCAGGAACCATGACATACATGGAAGGCGACATCCAAATGCAAACATCCACAGGTGGTGGCCTATTTCAAGGTTTCAAGCGGATGCTGACAGGAGCGGGTTTTTTCATTACCACCTTTGTCAACGCCGGAAATCGCAAAGCCCGCGTCGCTTTTGCCGCACCCTATCCGGGTAAAGTAATTCCCCTCGATTTAGGCAAACTTGGCGGTAAATTTTTGTGTCAAAAAGACTCATTTCTCTGTGCCGCCAACGGGATTGAAATTGAGGTAGCTTTCACCAAGCGGCTGGGTGCCGGTTTCTTTGGCGGAGAAGGCTTTATTCTGCAAAAATTACAGGGTAACGGGTTAGCTTTTGTTCATGCGGGAGGAACAATCGTTGAGAAAAATTTGGGAGTTGGCGAAGTGTTGCGGGCGGACACTGGTTGTTTGGTAGCTTTTGCGCCGACGGTAGATTACGATATTCAGTTTGTGGGCGGCTTTAAAAATGCTTTATTTGGTGGCGAAGGCTTGTTTTTAGTCAAGCTAACCGGGCCGGGTAAAGTGTATTTGCAAAGTCTGCCACTCTCGAAGTTGGCTGAGCGGATTATGGCTGCAACTCCAGCTCCAGTAACGAGCACTTCTAACAGTATTTCGTTTGACTTTATGAGCAATCGCGGCTAGTGCTGATGTAGGGTGCGTCAGCCCTCAGCCCGCAGATTTTTGGGTTGTTCTAAATACTGTTGGCTGACGCACCTAGGAATTTAAAATCACGACAAGCAGTTATGTAAGGTGCGTCAGTCAGTAGATGTTTCGCCTTTCTCAGAGACGGTTGACTGACGCACCCTACAACTTAAAATTCAGGGAGCATCTCAGTTTTGTATTTGTAGTGCGAGCGTCCCCGCTCGCGTATTGTACAATACGCGAGCGGGGACGCTCGCACTCAAAGAAAAAATGCTTTTTACAAAAATTAGATGCTCCCAAAATTCAGGACAAGCAGTTATGTAAGGTGCGTCAGCCAGCAGATTTTTCGGCTTTCTCAGAGACGGTTGACTGACGCACCCTACAACTACAATTAAGGAAAATCAAGAAAAATCAGTTGTATATTGCGGAATTAAAGTTATGAAGGGAAAAGTATTAGAGATAGAAAATTTGACTGTTAGTTTTGATGGTTTCAAAGCCATCAACGGTTTAAATTTCAGCATGGATGCGGGGGAACTGCGAGTTATCATTGGCCCTAACGGTGCGGGGAAAACAACTTTTCTCGATTCGATTACGGGGAAGGTGCAGCCGACGGAAGGGCGAGTGATATTTAAGGGCAAAAATTTGCGCCAATTGTCCGAATATCAGATTGCGCGTCTGGGTATTGGCCGCAAGTTTCAAACGCCGCGAGTTTACTTGAATTTAACGCCGCGCGAAAATTTGGAGCTATCTTGCAACGGCAATAAAAATGTATTTCCAACTCTGTTTAAGCCTGCTCCTGCTGCTGAAAAGCGCACGGTGGCGGGTTTGTTAGAAACTATTGGTTTGGTTGCTAAGGCTGATGTTTTGGCTGGTTTGCTTTCTCACGGGGAAAAGCAGTGGTTGGAAATTGGGATGTTGGTGGCGCAATCTCCTGATTTGTTGTTGGTGGATGAGCCTGTGGCGGGTTTGACTGATGAGGAAACTGTGTTAACTGGAGAGTTGCTGATTTCGCTGGCCGAAAGTCATTCGGTGTTGGTAATTGAACATGATATGGAGTTTGTGCGGCAAATTGCGCGGCAGGTGACGGTGTTGCATCAGGGTGCTGTTTTGTGCGAGGGAACGATGGATGAGGTGCAAAATGACGATCGGGTAATTGAGGTATATTTGGGAAAACCAGAAGAGTGAAGAAGTTCGGCAACGGATTGTGTAACGGATGTAACGGATTACCGATTACTAATTACTAATTATCAAACATATGCTGCAAGTTTCTGATTTGAATGTTTACTATGGCGAAAGTCACATTTTGCGCGGTGTCGATTTAAGTGTTAATGCGGGGCAAATGGTTTGCTTGATCGGCCGCAATGGTGTTGGCAAAACTACTATGCTAAAAACCCTAATGGGCTTGCTGCAACCTCGCAGCGGCACAATTAATTTTGGCGGACAATCTATTGTCTCTAAGTTGACTCACCAGCGGGCTAAATTGGGGATTGGTTATGTGCCTCAAGGGCGCGAAATTATCCCGCGTTTGACTGTTAAAGAAAATTTATTGTTAGGGTTGGAAGCGAAACCAACTCTGACCAAAAATCCTGAAGTTCCTGATGAGATTTTTGAGTTATTTCCGGTTTTGAAGACTATGCTCGATCGCATGGGGGGCGATTTGAGCGGGGGACAGCAGCAGCAGTTGGCGATCGCTAGGGCTTTGATGGGTGAGCCGAAATTGCTGGTTTTGGATGAACCGACGGAGGGAATTCAGCCGTCGATTATTTTAGACATTGAAGCTGCTGTGCGCCGGGTAGTTGCGACTAGGGGAATTTCGGTTTTGTTGGTGGAGCAACATTTGCATTTTGTGCGGCAAGCTGATTGGTATTATGCTATGCAGAAAGGCGGGATTGTGGCTTCTGGAAGCACTAGCGAGTTGAGTGATGAGGTGGTTCAGAGGTTTTTGGCTGTTTGATTTATATTTTTGGACTTATCAATACCAAAGAAACCGGGTTTTTTATGCGATTAAGGGTTTTGATGCAGTAGCTTCGTAAAAAAAACCCGGTTTCTGCCTCTAGGAAAGATTTTGTGATTAATTTTTTCGGCCGTCTGGCATGGTTGTGCCGGCCATGCTGGCTCGATCGATACTAGCGCCATCTATATTAGCATTCCGGAGGTTCGCATTTGACAGATTTGCGTCTCTGAGGTCGCAAAATCGCAAGTCTGCACCGTCTAAATTGGTTCCTGTCAAGTTGGCTTTTCGGAGGTTGGTGTTGCTGATTCTCGCTCCGATTAACTGGGCTCCGCTTAAGTCTGTGCGAGCCATATTGGTGTTGACAAAATCTGAGATCTCGAAGGTACTACCGCTGAGGCTGGCGTCTGATAAATCTGCTCCTGTGACGATCGCATTTTTTAAGCGTATGTTAACTAATTTTATAGCTCGGAGGTCGCAACGGACGCAGCTTTGGGTTAGCAACAGCGTTTCGACGTTGGCGTTGATTTGGTCAATTTGTTGCTGGGAGAACCTTTCGGCAAATTCTGGGGAGACGTAACCGAGCTTTTTGGGATCTTCTGCTTTTGGTTGGGGTGTTGGTGTTTGGGGTGTTGGTGTTTGGGGTGTTGGTGGTTGAGTTGTCGGTGGTTGGGGTATTTGTGGTTGGATGATTGGTGGTTGAGGTGTTGGTGTTTGGGGCGTTGGTGTTTGCCCGATCGCCCTTAGTTGCAGCCCCACCTTCGGATATTCTAGAGTGGCGGCAGAAATTAGCAGGGCGATCGACAGTATTGTGATTTTTTTCATAAATAAATAACTTCTTGCTTGCAAGAATACCATTTACAGCAAATTCTCTGTAAAGATGGTACACTCAATCGAGTATATTAAGCCAAAAATAAAACATTCCTGATTTCAGTCAAAAGTGTTACGGTATGCGATCGCAAATAATTAACCTATGCCTTACAGTAAATTTACTCTCAGCAAAGCTGTAGAGGATTTCAATCTTACGATCGTTGAAGGCGCGCGTTTCTTCCCCGAAATTGCGCCAGTCACTCCTAGTCTTTTGCTTCAGGATACTCTTAAAGAAACGATTCCATGGGCGATCGCAGTCAGCAGTGAAAAAGCTCGATCTGAGGGGATTATCAATCCTGTGTTGCTGGAAGTCAAACGGCAGCTTCAAGGGCAGATTAGCGTTTTTTCCGGCGAAGAATTCAATGTAGAACCGGAGGCTGAACTCACAGGCTATGTGGACTTTCTCCTAAGTCGTTCCCCGGAACAACTATTTATTAAAGCCCCTGCGGTTGTCTTAGTGGAAGCCAAGAAAGAAGACCTTAAACCAGGTTTGGGGCAATGCCTTGCAGAAATGGTTGCCGCTCAACGTTTTAACCAACAAAAGCAACAGCCGATATCGACTATTTACGGAACCGTAACTAGCGGTACAGTTTGGCGGTTTCTTAAACTAGAAGAGCAATGCGTATCTATCGATCTTACTGATTATTCTCTGCTTCCGGTTGAGCAAATATTGGGCTTCCTCGTTTGGATGATGACTGAAAATTGCTAGATATTAGGTTGGGCTAAATAGAGCCAAATTCAGATAAAAAACTTCGGAACCGTCAGGGGCGCGAATCAACTTTTCTATTACCGCAGGTAGTTGCTGTTGGCGGTACAACTCTGGAATTTCGCAGAAACTTTCTTCGGCAATTTCCAAAATCTTCGGCATCTCAGGAATGGGAATTCCCAAGCGATCGCTTTTATTTAAGCTGCAAACAATCAGGTAGTTGCAGTCAGCAATACTCCGACTGCTAGGAAATATTTTAGATAAATTAATCAGGGTAATTAGTTCTTCTTGGTGCCGAACTAAACTTTGACCGCTATCTAAAAAACCGTAGGGATTAAAGTCTTTGACAACACGCTGCACTTTTTCTATAGGAACCGCATAATTAACGTTTCCCAGTTCAAAGGACACAAGTTTTCGAGGAGGAGTTCTGACAGCGCCTTGTTTCTTGCTGCGAAAGCGGCGATTGTAATTCGTGTGAGTCATGCGATTTTTGATTTTTGATTGGGAATCTATTCGTTACCAGGCACTGCTGGGAAATAGTATTTTTTTCTAGGTATGTAGTTGCGCTTCAGCGCTCTTTGTATATATATGAAAGAGCGCTAAAGCGCAACAACGTACCTTTATTTAATGTTTGATTAATTTTGGTATTGCTTCTAAAAGTTGAGATTCACTGTAAGGTTTCGTAAAATATTGATTGGCGCCTAATTCCATTGCCATTTGTCGGTGTTTTTCGCCGCTGCGGGATGTCAGCATGGCTACGGGAATCTTAGCAAACCGCTGGGTCGATCGCATAGAGCGCAATAATTCAAATCCATCCATCCGGGGCATTTCAATATCGACAATCGCCAAACTGCAATCAAGACCATTTTGCAGCTTTTCCAGGGCATCCAAGCCGTCTTTAGCCTGAACTACGCGGTAGCGGGCACGAGTCAGCATCAGAGACAACAACTGCCGAATTGTATAGGAATCGTCCACTACCAAAATCTGGGGCGACTGACTCGAAGTCGGCGCCACTTGTGGCACTTTACCAGACACAGGGGCGATCGAACTATTGGATAAAGGTTGACCCACCAAATCATCCACATCCAAAATAGTTACAACTTTACCGTCCCCCAAAATCGTACTCCCCAAAACCCCGCGAGGCTTGGATAGAGGAGGCGGCAAAGGTTTAACCACAATTTCCTGCTGGCCGATCAGGCGTTCCACGGCCACCGCCAGCATTCCTTCGGTAGAAGCCAAAACCAAGACGGGAATGTGATCTTGAGTCAAAGGGTCTGGAGAGGGGCCATCGGGCCCGACGACGCTGTATTCGAGCAAATCTTGCAGTCGCACCAAACGAATAAATTCATCCCGCCACCACAACATCGGCTGATTGCCGGCGGTGTGAACTTCCGAAGCTTTAATATGCAGAATTTCCTCGACTGCATCTAGCGGTACTGCTATTTTATTGCGATCGGTCTTTACCATCAAAGCCTCAGTAATCGACAGCAACAATGGCAGTTTGATGATAAAACTCGTACCTTTTCCCAGGCGAGAGTCCACCTTCACAGTCCCCCGCACAGTCCGCAAATTTGTTCGCACCACGTCGAGTCCGACTCCTCGCCCGGAAAGATCGCTCACTTCCTCGGCAGTGCTGAAACCGGGCCAAAATAGAAAATCATAGAGTTCGGCAATCGAAAATTCTTGGGCTTGTTCTTCCGTCGCTAAACCCTTTTTAACTATTTTGCGGCGAATGATTTCCGGGTCAATACCTTTACCGTCATCGGCGACAGTAATAATAGTTTGGCCGCCTTGGTGGCGGGCTTCGATTTCAATTTGACCGCTGGCGGGTTTGCCAATTGCTTGCCGAACTTCGGGCATTTCGATGCCGTGGTCAAAAGCGTTTCTTACTAAATGTACCAAGGGATCGCGCAAAGCGTCGAGCAAACTTTCGTCAATTTTGGTATCCCTTCCTACTAACAGCAGGTTGACATCTTTATCGTAGGTGAGGCACATATCCCGAAGCGCCCTCGGTAAGTGGTCTACGGCGCGACTGAAACTCACGACTCGCAACTGCATGACGCGGCTGCGAAGTTGTTCGGTGATGCGGCGCAGTTGGTCGGTACTGCGCTCGAATTTCATTGCTAAGGTGTCTAATTTGGTGGCGGATTGAGAAATTGCTTCGGCGGTTTCGATGACTTCTGCGGCGGTTGAGTGGAACTCTGTATAACGATCCATCTCTAAGATATCGAAGTGAGAATGGTCGATCGAGGATTTGTCGTTAACAATCAGTGGAAATTCTGTTTCATATCCTGCAAGTTTTCCTAATCCCGAATTGCCGTTTCCTCCTCTCCAGTCTGCAAAACTCAGTCTGTCGTATTCTTCGCGCAACTGGCCGCCGAATTGATTTAAATCTACGATACTGCGGCGAATTCGCTTGACTTCGCCGCGCAATTCGGATTCTTGAAGTTCTAAATTTGTACGGTTGATCACTAATTCTCCGACCAGATTCACTAATTCGGTCAAGCGTTCTAAGTCTACGCGGATTGTCGGCCTTTGTGGGTTGGGGAGGGGGGGAGAGGGAGAGAGGGGAGAGGGGGAGAGGGGGAGAGGGGGGGAGGTTTCGGATGTTTGTGATTCGTTTGGGGGTGGGGGGGAGATTTGGGGGAGTTCGTTAGCGCAGCCCTCGAAGAGGATCGCCCTTCCTTCCAATAGCTGCTGGCGTGCGGTTTGCAACGACTGGGCGATCGCCCAACCCTCGGACTGCAACCGCTGTAAAGTCAAATCTGGAGAGTCGATCAAATCTCTGAGGGGTTCAGCGACTTTCCCAAAATCCGGCAATTGCAGCATTCCAGCCAAGCCGGAGAGTTGGTAATAAACCTGGTTGAGGGCGGTGACGCTTTTTGGCAAATCTGCCTCCGAAGCTTGGGAAAGCTCAGTTTCTAGGCGATTGAAGATTGGCGGCAATTCGTGTTCAAAAATCAGTTTCAGGGTTTCCGGGGCTGCCGATCGACTGGCTGCGGGGACTGGCGGCGGCCCCGGCTTGCCGTACTTTGCCTCGAACTGGGCATGAATTTGGGCGATCGCCTCCAGGTTTGACCTTTGATCGGGAGTGCTGACATCCGAGTGGTGAATTGCTTCGGCCGCTATCTTTTTGAGAGCATCCACCCCTTGCAGCAAAACAGTTATAGTGACCGGTTCCAGGGCCGACAAGTCCGTGCGATCGCGCAAAATGACAAAACAGTCCTCCAGCGTGTGAGCCGCCGCCGACACGTCTTGAAAGCCCAACATCGAACCCGCACCTTTAATCGAGTGAGCGGCCCGAAACATTTCTTTAACACCCGCTTGTCGCCCTTTCAAATCTGCGCCTTCCATCGCCAGCAGGTGAGTTTCCATTGACTGGAGAAACTCTTGCGTTTCTGCGGTAAAAGCATCTATTAATTCGTTTAAATCATCATCATCCATATATAGCAGTTGACAGTTGACAGTTGACAGTTGACAGTTGAGAGCTTGCCGTGAGCGTAGTCGAATGGTTGACAGTTGACAGTTACAAGGTACGGGAATCAAACCGTTTATGCTATAGGGTTCTAAGCTCTATTCATCAGGTTATTTATGTGAGCGCCGGATGTGGCGGTTGCTATAAATATGAATATCGGTGCCCAGTACTTTTGAACTATTACCGATAACCTCGGTTTTTTATTAATCCTTTGAACTCAACAAAATTTCTTTCGTTATTTCCGATTGCAAGCCAAGTTGTTGCCGCACTGCTTGCAATGATTTTCCTCTTTTTGCCTTCGGACGATCGCTTGGAGCCGGCACATCGTCAGCAGAAATAACTGGCTTTTTTAGAGCAGCCAGGAGTTGGTTTAATTCTGCTTGAAGTTCTGCCAATGATTCTCCATAAGGTGCAGTTTCTTTTTCCGAGCAGGCTGCGATCGCACCCGTATCGTCATAATACACCGTGCGAATTGTGTACCCGCCATCCTCAAAAAATACTCGATAATCCCAGTTCATCATAGTTCTTCCTCTTCCCCTTGAAATATGTATTTATTCCCAGGCTTGCCAGCGATGCGCTCTATACTGACAATTTTAACTTGCTGCTCAACGTTGTACAAAACGCGATATAGCCCCACTCTCAATTCCCATTCTGCTGTATTGTTTGGACGCAGGGGTTTCCGGTTGCGCGTCTCCGTAGTGGGTTCATAACAAAGGTTAGCTTCAATACCGTCAACAATTACATTCTGTTCGTGTTTTTTAAACCACTGCAAATCCTCAATTGCTTGGTCTGTAAACTCGATTTCAAACACGATAGCTGCACCTTAAAATATTCCAAATACCGATCTATGCTAGCATTCATCATCGCACACTGTGACTTCTTAACGGGAGCCTCTTAATATCATCTCCGAAAAGGATGACCCTAATAAGATTGGTTTGTAGTGAGGACTTTAGTCCGCATCCATAGAAGGACTAAAGTCCTCACTACAAACCTTTGACTAATAACTAACTGCGGAAATTAGCCACCGACTTTTGCAATTTGCTGACAGAACCGGATAAATCATCAAGCGATGCTTTGACATCGGAACCTTTTTGGGCAGTTGTATTTGCAATCTCATTGACTTGCTGCATACTGTTAGAAATCTCCTCAGCCGAAACAGTTTGTTTAGCCGAAGCGCGAGTAATATTCTGCACCAAAGCATTCATTTCTCGACTAACTTCGATGATGGCATTCAGGTGAGTTTTAGCTTCGCTTGCTAGCTTAGTACCTTCCACTACCTCCAGTGTTCCCGATTCCATTGCCTTCATCACGCGGCTGATTTCTTCTTGAATTGTACCCACAATTTCCGAGATTTCCTCAGTCGCGCCGGCCGATCGCTCTGCCAACTTCCGCACCTCTTCGGCGACAACCGCAAAACCTAAACCTTGTTCGCCGGCTCTGGCTGCTTCAATCGTAGCATTGAGAGCTAACAAATTGGTTTGGGAAGCAAGCTGAGAAATCGAAGTGACAATTTTGCCGATTTGTTGCGAAGATTCGCCCAAACGCTTCATCATTTTTGAGGTAGAGGCGATCGTCAACCGGAGCTCGTTAATGCCTTCGACAGCGCGATCGACCGCCATACCGCCGACTTCTGCGGTGTGAGAAGACTGCTGAGCAACGGTTTCGGCGCGCACCGAAACATCTCGCACGTCGCGGATCGAATTCACGATTCGCTCGATTTCCCGCATGATTGCAGATATTTTTTCTGCTTGAACTTCCGCCTGTTGAGTGAGTTCGCTGGTATTGTTAATTGACTCGCCAGTGGCAGATGTTACCTGTTCGGCTAAAGTTTGAATTCCCGTTACCACCTTCCGCAGAGAACCAATTAAAAAGTTAAAAGAGTCGGCGACAGCACCTAAAACGTCATTCGTTACTTCCGCCCTGACTGTCAAATCCCCTTGAGCTGCGCCTTTAATTTCTCCCAACAGTTTGAGGACTTGCTGCGTCATCGAATCGGCTTCAGCTTTGCGTTCGGCTGCAAATTTTTCCAGTCCTTCCTCTGCCTCTTTGCGCTCGGTAATGTCAAAGCGGATGGCGATATATTTGACTATGGTACCGCTAGTATCGAAGATGGGGGCGATCGTGGAATCTACCCAATAAAACGAGCCATCTTTGCGCCGATTTTTGATTTCCCCTTTCCACACCAAACCGCGAGAAATTGTCAGCCACATTTCGGAAAAAAATGCTTTGGGATGGTAGCCAGAATTGACAATGCGGTGGTCGCGGTGCAGCAGTTCTCCCATGCTGAAACCGGATATTTGGGTGAATCTTTCGTTAACGTAAGTAATTATGCCTTTGAGGTCAGTTTCGCTGACGATCGCAGCTTCATCGAGGGCATTTTGCCGCGTTTTGAGTTCTTGCAGCAAGCGTTCCTGTGCCTCGGCCAACTGCTGCATCTGCTGCTGCGATGCTTTTTCCTGGGTGACGTTGCGGCAAACGACTACACCACCTTTAATTGCTCCTGTTTCGTCTTTGAGCGGCCGGCCGTTAATTTTGACCCACAGGCCCTCAGGCTGGGCTGCGTGGCGGGTGAAAATATCTACATCGTCAACGGATTCTCCTCGAAGCGTGCGTACTAAAGGGATGTCGGCTGTGGGATAGGGAGTGACGGTATCGGGCAAAAATACACCGTATTTTGCCGCCCACTCGTTGGGGAGAGCATCTGTGGAACCCGAGCCAAACATATTTGTAGCGGCGGGGTTGAACAACACAAAATTGCCATTGGCATCGGCAGCAACCACGCCGTCGCTAATGCTGTTAATTAGCAGTTGCAAGAGATTGCTTTGCCCTCTAAATTCCTCTTCAGAACGGGCTAATTGGGCTGTTGTTTCTTGCAGTTGACTAATTGTTTGTTTGCTTTCGGTAATGTCGCGCGCGACTGCATACATGATCTTTTCTTCTATTAGCGGTCGCGATTTCCAGGACAGCCATTTGTAGGAACCGTCTTTGCAGCGGTAGCGATTTTCAAAAGATATTGTTTCGGCACCGCCGGCTACTTTTGCCGTTTCTGCCAAGGTTTTTTCCACGTCTTCGGCATGGACAAAATCGATAAAAGATTGGTTTTGGAGTTCTTCTACTGTGTAGCCGAGGGTTTTTGCCCAAGCGGGATTGAGACGCTTGAATTTGCCTTCAAAATCGGCAATGCAAAGCAAGTCTAGGGACAGGGTGAAAAATCGATCGCGCTCTGCTTCGGCTTTTTTGCGATCGGTAATTTCGATCGCCACACCGCCAACACCGATCGGTTTCCCGTCCTCTCCGGCCAAAGGAAAGTAAGAAGCCAGCCAATCTCGGATTACGCCCGGTTGATTGACGGTTGTACCTGCAACCTCAATATTTAAAAGCGGCTGGTTGTTTGCCAAAACCCCCTGCAAAATCGGCTGTAGAGTATCGACCATTTCCGGTATCACTTCTCTGACGGTTTTGCCTAGGTGTTCGGCAACTGAGACGCCGGTCGTTTCGGCCAAACTTTCGTTGACTTGCACGAACCGCAACTGCTCGTCAAAAATAAACATCGAGGCTGGGGCGGCGGCGAAAAATGCGTCAAAGCGGGATTGACGCAAAACTAATTCTCGTTCTAGGGCTTTGCGATCGGTAACTTCCAGAACGAAAGCACCGATACCAAGGGGTTTGCCGTCCTCTCCCGGCAAAGGAAAGTAAGAAGACAGCCAATCCCGCACCACATCTGGGTGGGCAGTGGTAGCGTGGGAGACTTCGAGATTTAAAATCGGTTCGTTGGTACTCAAAACCTGCTGGTACAGCGGGCCGAGAACCGGTGCCATTTCCGGTTCGGCTTCCCATAGGGTTTTGCCGATGTATGCTGAAGCCGGCTGGCCCCCGAGTTCGGCTAATTTTTCGTTGAACTGCATGAACCGCAGTTGGTCGTCGGTGATGAACATTCCCGCTGGTGCTGCGGCGAAAAAGGCATCAAAGCGAGCTTGACGCAAAGAAAGCTCTCGTTCTAGGGCTTTGCGATCGCTCAGATCGCGGCCTTCTGGAATTAATAGCACGACTTTGTCGCTCTCGTCTTTGATGGGTTTGAGGGAGAAGTCAAGGGTTGCGAGGAAACCCCCGGTAAGTAGGACTTCCGCTTCGTAGCGAACTACCTCGCCGGCGGCGGCTTTGGCGACAGCTTCTCGTACCTGTTGCTTGACTTCTGGGGAAATCTGCCACCACGGGGTTTCCCAAAACGGCTTGCCTACTACCTCTTCAATCCCCACCTCAGCGGCAAGGAGGGCTGTTTGGTTGATTTCCAAAACAGTACCGTCTGGCTCTAGCAGCCCCATGAATTGTAACGATTGGTCGAAAATGGCTCGGAACAGTCTTTCGCGATCGCGCAGCATTTCTTCTGCCCGTTTGCGATCGCTGATGTCGCGGGTAACTGTTGCCAACCCCATCGGCTCTCCTGTTTCTGGGTGTTTGACTGTAAATACGCTGTAGTCAACGGGAATGCGATCGCCGGTGCGAAAGTGCTTCAACCGAAACTCGCCCCGCCAAGAGCCAGTCTCCATGACGCACGGCATAATTTCTGCTGTGAATTGCTGGAGGTCTTCGGGAAAAAAGAATTCCCCCGTATTCTTAGTTTTGAGTTCTTCTGGAGAGTTGAGTCCCACTAGCTTCGTGCCAGCGGGGTTCAGGTAAAATGGCTCTCCCTCCATTGTTGCCATCCCGATAAAATCCGAGCTACTTTCGACGATCGATCTCAATCTTTGATTTTCGATTTCGGATTGCTTGCGCCCTGTAATGTCGTTGTTGGTTTCTAAAATTGCTTTGGGTTTTCCCTGTTCGTCTCGCTGCAAATTCCAGCGGCTGAATACGGTAATTTTGGTGTGGTACTTGGTGGTGTGAATCAGTTCTCCTTCCCAATAATCCCGCTCTGCTAACTGTGCCGATATTATTTCTAAAGGCTGGGGAAACATGGTGTGAAAAAGAGTGTGGGTCAGTTGACCCAAAGCTTCTTGTTTCGTGAAGCCGTACATTCTCTGGGCGCCTTGGTTCCAATAATTAATCGTGCCGTCAATGTCTCGAACAATCAAAGCATCGCTGGCAAGGTCGAGCATTTGCAAGTTCTGCTGCAAGGCTTGTTCGGTGCGCTTGCGTTCTGTAATGTTGCGGGCGATCGTTGACATAAATTCAACTTCTCCGCTCTGGGATTTGTGGGCAATAATTACTTGGGAAACGGGTATTTCTTCGCCGTCTAAAGTCTGCCAAATTGTCTCGCCGCTCCACACCCCGTCCCGGCAAGCTGCGGGGATACCAACTTCCATCAGAGTGTCCATACTTTTGGGCGATGTTACGTCAGAAATACTAATTCCGGCTAAATCTGAGTCCTTGCCAACTCTCAACATTTCTCTGGCTGCGCGGTTGAGATAGATGCTGCGCTGTTGGGAGTCTGCCATGCCTACCCAGTCGGTGGTGGTTTCTAAGATTGCTTTGAGCCGCAATAGTTCTTGTTCGGATTCGCGCCGTTGTGTGATGTCGCGCGAGAAGCCGAGAACGCCTAGAATCTTGCCTTCTGCGTCTTTGAGGGGCGATTTTTGGGTGTCGAAGATGTGTACTTTGCCGTCTGCTAAGGAGGCAATGTCGTTGGGGTTATGGACTTCCTGACCGTTGAGTACGGCTGTGTCATCAGCGCGCCAGCCTTTAACTTGTCTTTGAGGATCTGTTTGGGTATGGAAGTTGCCGAATATTTGCTCTGTGGGTACGTTGAGTTCTAGGTCATCTTTGCCTAGCATTTCTGCTTGGGTTTTGCCGAAGGCGGCGGCGAAACCTGCGTTGACTAGGCTGTAGCGGAAGTTTCGATCTTTGACGAAGATCAAGTCTGGGGTAGCGTCAATAACTGTTCGCAGCAAGTTTTGGGAGCTTTCAGCCTCGGCGAGTGTCTCCCGCAGTTGTTCTTCCATACGCACCCGGTTGGTGATTTCTCTAATGGCGCAAACGAGGACTTTGCTGCCGCCGGCATCTACAAAGGTAGATTTTTTGACCGACAGAAAACGGGTATTTCCGTCCGGTTCAGTAATGGTTTCTTGGGTTTCGCTGCTGGTGTTTGCCCAGAAAACTAATTGGTTTTTTTCTTCATATATGTCTGCTTGTTCTTTGGGCAAGAAGTCGCGGTAAGCTTTGCCAATTAGTTCCGATCTGCTGCGACCGATGTATTGACAAAAGGCATCATTTAATGCTAGCCAGCGGTGCTGTTCGTCTTTGACATAAATCGGGTCAGGGATGGTGTTGATGATGTTGTTTAAAAATTGTTCAGAGGCTTTTAATTGCTCTTGAACAGCGGTGCGATCGCGAACTTCCTGTTGCAATAGTGCGTTGGTTTGCTGAATCTGCTCGGTTCTGTCATTGACTCGCTGCTCTAGTTCTGCGGTTAGCTGCTGCAATTTGGCTTCTGTCTGTTTGCGCGCTGTTATGTCGCGGCCTTCCGCGAGAATTTGAAATACTTCTCCTGTTTCATTTAACAGGGGCTTAAATGATATGTCAATTACTGTCACCTGGTTGTTGGCTCCGGTGATTTCGTATTCTTCCCGTACAAACTTGCCTGCCGAGACTTGTTTAATGTTGGTTTTGAGGCGCTGCTGGTTGGTTGGGGATGATGCCCACCAAGGTGTGTGCCAAAATTTTAGCCCCAGCACTTCTGATGGTTCCAAATCGCCCAATTCTAATGCTGTCTGATTTGCTTCGATCAGAGTGCCGTCTGGGTTCAATAATGCGATTAGTTGAAAAGCTTGGTCGAAGATTGCCTGAAATCGCTGGGTTGTTTCGCTGAGGGCTTGTTCTGTTGCTTTTTTGGAGGTAAGAATTTGGGTGGAACCTACTAAGAATTGGTAGCGGTTGGACAGACTCAAAAAGGCGATCGCCGGAATGACAGTTATCCAATCCGATACAGTTTGTGCCACATGGGAGTGCGGCAATCCCAGGTATTCGGCTGCGTGGCCGCTGTGGCCGAAAGCGCAGCTCCAAAATATGGCTGCTGTGACTGTGGCGAAGATGTCGAACCCGAATTGACGGTTTCGCCACAAACCTAAGCTGATTAGCGAGGCGATCGCAAAGTAACAGAAACAAATAATACAATTGGCAATCCCAGCTACCAGCGAAATAGAAAAGTCAGGTAATGTCAGGGTGAATGTCGTGGCGATCGAACTATAGATAAAATTCATGATAAAATTAAGAATTGGTAAATTAAAGGCGATCGATTTTAGATTTTAGATTTTAGATTGACTCCATATTCTTCCTTTGTCAATTGTCAACTGCCTAAAAACCTCACTGTCAACTGTCAACTGTCAACTGTCAACTGCCAACTGCCAACTGTCAACTGTCAACTGCCAACTGTCAACTGTCAACTGTCAACTGTCAACTGTTTAATTACCAGCGTTCGGAATGGGCGATCGCCTCGACATCCACTATCATTAGCAAGCGTCCTTCGGAATTGTACAAACCTTTTAAGAAGGGAGCCAAGTCGGGACTGACATCTACTGCTGAGACAGTGCGATCGGGATTTAGAGACAAAACTCCTTCGACACGGGAGACAGCCAAGCCCATCCGCATTTTCGACAATCTCACATCTCGCGGATCGGGCGCTTCCACCACTAAGATGCGGCTGCTTGGGTGGTGGGTGTCAACCGGATCGAGCCCAGCAAACCGTCCGAAGTCTGCTGCTGCTAGGATTTCGCCCCGCAAGTTGGTTAATCCCAACAAAAATGGCAGGGTGTTAGGAACCGGGGAAATCGGTTGTTCGTTGAGGGAAAGAACTTCCCGCACTGCTTCTAACTCTACGCCAAAGAGACTGCCTCCTTGACCGAAAAGGAGAAATTGCTTTGTTCCAGTTGTCTGATTCCCCGCCGCCTGGGTAGCAGTTGTTTTCATTCCTGATTTTTTGTTTCTAGTGTATCTTACAAATGAGGAATTTGCTTTGCTAGGAAAGCCGATCGCTCCGAGAGTTTATCTGGATCGGTTTTACAGGATCAAATGGTTAAATAAATAGCGGGCTGGGCAACTGGAATGATTTCTCTAATATATCTACCACTTTTAAGGAATTTAGAAACCATGTTTGTTGAAAAAAAAACTGGGTTTCTCGCTATGATATTTGGTGAATGCTACTGAACACTTGATATAGCACAAAAGAGTGTGAGTGAGGTCAAGCGCGATTACCAATTACCTATTGCCAATTACCTCACTATTAGGAGAACGGCTATATTAGACCTCTTGCAAAAAAAATATATGTTATCCTTAAAAGTTTGCTCAAGTTTAGGTCAAACTTTGAATTATGGGGTTGATTGGCATCTCCTTAAACTTGTTCAGCCTGCTAGATTATAAAATTGTCTAAACTTTCTATAATAGCACAAAATTATTTTGCAAGAGGTCTATTTTGTTTAAGCCCAAAGCAGTCGCTGCACGATGTTGACGAGTTGCTGAGGCTCAAATGGTTTGCTGACGTAAGCATCGGCGCCTAAATCGGTTCCCCAAGCTTTATCGATATCGGTGTTTTTATGAGTACAAAATACTACTGGCAAGTGTGCAGTGGCGCGATCGCCCCGCAATTCTCTGATCACTTCAAATCCGTTCATTCGTGGCATCACTACGTCTAACACCACGAGATCCGGCGGCACTTCTCGGATCAGCGCGATCGCTTCTTCGCCGTCACCAGCCCGGATCACCTGCATTCCGGCATCTTGAAGAATGCGACAGATGATTTCCAGTTCGCTGGGAACATCGTCCACTACTAAAATTTTTGACATAATTTCACACTTCCTTACTATTGTTCACGGCGGATAATCTCGCTCCAGAAGCTGCTGGGGTGATGGCTTTCGCCCCGCTTCACTACGGTTATTTGATTGCGCCATTTTGCAAACAAATCAATGCACTTCTAAATACAATATAGCCGGTCACATAGCCTCAGCGAAGAAGGAAGAAGGAAGAAGGAAGAAGGAAGAAGGAAGAAGGAAGAAGGAAGAGGGAAGAAGGAAGAGGGAAGAAGGAAGAGGGAAGAAGGAAGAGGGAAGAGGGAAGAAGGAACAAGAAAGAGGGAAGAATAAGCCAGAATAAGCCAGAATAAGCCAGAAAGAAGAAGTCCGATGAAGTCGGAAGAGAAAAAAAGCTATCCCTGCCTCCGTGACTTCCGTGTCGCGAATCAAGGGAATTGGGAATTCCCAATTCCCACTTAAGAATGAGAATTAAATAACTTACACAAGTTTGTGGGGTGGGCGGGAGAGCCCGTCCAAAAAGGGCGGGATCTCCCGCCCACCCCACAATAACAATTAAAATTGTAAGTTATTTAATTTGCGATCCTTAGCCGCATTTAAGCTTCGATAATTACTCGCAAATTGCCGCGTTTTTTCATCACCCGACAAGCGGTTGAGGAACCAGATCTCTCAAATTCCAAATCTAGCAAAGTTGAGCCTATCCTTAAGTTGTTTAGCGACAACTTATTAATCGATTCTGGTAAGGCTGGATCGATAATTCGCAGTTGGTTGTTAGGGGCATCGGGAACTAAATTTAACATCATTTGCAACAGTTGAAAAATGCTGCCAGTTGCCCAAGCTTGGGGCGAGCAAGCTACAGGATACTGCACGGGGCGATCGCTCTGGCTGTTGCGCTCGTAGCCGCAAAAAAGTTCGGGGGGACGCTCGTAGGGTTGCAGCAAAGTCATGTCAAATAAGCCTTGAGCTACTTCTAGGGCTTGTTCGACTCGGCCGAGCGATCGCAATCCCATAGCTGTCAAAGCGTTGTCGTGCGGCCAGACTGAGCCTGTGTGGTAGCCTATGGGATTGTAGGCGGGAGATAAGGAGGATAGGGTGCGAATTCCCCAACCGCTAAACATATCTAGGGCTTGCAATCTTTCAGCTACGCTGCGAGCTTTTTCTCGCGACAAAATGCCGAGGTGCAAACAGTGTCCCGGATTTGATGAAATGCTGTCTACAGGTTTGCCTTGGCCGTCTAATGCTAGGGCGCAATAATCTAAATCTTCGATCCAAAAATCGCGGTTGAATCGGGTTTTTAGGTCTTTTGCTTCTTCTAGCCAGCGATCGCATAAATCGATGCGTTTCTTGATGCGGGCAATCTCTGCCAGCCTGGTTTTGGCAGCGTAAACGTAGGCTTGGACTTCGCAAAGGGCGATCGCTCCTTCTGCAATGACGCCCGATCGGTTGACGATGCAATCTCCCGAGTCTTTCCAGCCTTGATTTGCTAAGCCGCGCTGGGATTTTTTGTAATAGCTGAGGTAGCCTGTGGCGGCACATTTGCGATCGATCCATTCCATCGCTGCCAAAGCATTTGGCCACAAAAGATCTAAAGTTTGGCTGTCGTATGTCCAGGCGTAATATTCAGCGTAAAGCATCAACCACAAAGGCGTAGCATCGACTGTTCCGTAATAGGGAGTGTGGGGAATTTCGTTGCAGCGAGCCATTTCTCCCATGCGAATTTCATGCAGTATTTTGCCCGGTTCTTCGTCGCGCCAATCGTCGTCGGTTTTGCCTTGATAGTGAGCTAAGGTTGTCAGAGTTTGTCTGGCTAAACTTGGATCGAGAATTAAGATTTGAGCAGCGGCGATGATGGAGTCGCGCCCGAATAATGTCGAGAACCAGGGAACTCCGGCTGAAATTGCTTTGCCTTTGCCAAAGGTTTGTCGTAGGGAATAAATGTCTTGTTCGGCGCGTTTTAGGAGTCGATTAAAGGTGTTTTTATCTGACTTAATTCTGGTAATTTCGGTCAGCCATTCTCGCTCTTCTAAAAGTTCCGCTGCTTTGGCTTGAACTAGGTTTACGGGAGTGGTAACTTGGGAGATCGATTTGCCGTCGATCAGCATTTTGAGCCGATATCCCAATTTGATTGCTTCGTGGGATTTTAGGGAGATGCGCCATACTGCTGTATTCCCCTGAAACAGTGATGGTGGCTGGTTGTAAAACTCGATCCGAGATTCCATTACTAAGCCGTCTAAACCTTGGTAGGCAAGGGTTAAATCTTGTTGAAGATCGCAGAAAGGATATGGGGCGATCGCTCGATCGCCGATCGAGTTTTTTGCTGATTCTTGAATTGGCACATTTGGGTTTTCTACTGCCGGATTTTCACCGTGGCTATTGCCGTTTGCAGCGTCAGGAAAAGCTGCTTTGTCTGCAAATTCGCTGGGGGATGCTCCGTCGGTTTTTTGGGGCATCAGGCGCAGGAGTTTCCCGCGCTGGGAGCGGCCGTAACCCCGGACTTCAAATAAGTCTAAGAAATCTGAGCTGAAGCTGAGACTTATTTCAAAGCTGACTGGTTTTGTGGTGAAGTTGGTGATTTCTATTTCTTCAAATAAACCGCCGTTGAGCACCATTTCTCGCCTGATGCCGATGGTTTCTGCCTGGATGCGATCGTCAATGCGGGGATTGGAGCATAAAACTGTTTGCAGGTAGCCTTTTTCGGCGTTGCTGCTGAGCAAAATTGGCGATCGCCCTTCTATTTGCAATTCTAGGCGGCTGAGGAAGCGCGTGTCGTGGCAAAACAACCCAAAGCTAGACACGTTGTCGTCTTCTAAGCAGCCTGAGATGTTGCCGAGGGTGTCAGTAATCAGAAATAAATCATCGTCTTTGAGGGTGAGTGTTGGTTGAGGTCGATCGGCGATCGCGCAAGGCCACTCGGTTACGGGTAACTCCGCAGCAGCGACAAATGTTTTTCCTTCTATTTCATAGGTATCGGTCATTGTTTACAAAAAGTGGATTCCCAGCTTTCAAAAGTTTAATTTTCTTGAGCTTTTGACTCTTGACTTTTTGGCATTAAATTTTGAGGCGAAGCACCCTGATGTAATGCTTCACTATTGAGATCATACCATTTTTTTTCAACTGATGCCAGCAAATAGTTGACTTCCTAAAATAAATTTCATTTTTCTTAAATCCGGACTAAAAAGTGAAGTGCTCGGTAAAAAATCAGCATGATATCGACCAACTAATACAGCAGTTTTTAATAGACTTATTGCAAAAATAGCTAGGACGGGCTAGAAGCCCATCCCACATTTTTTTCTTGTGGGATGGGCTTCTAGCCCGTCCCCAAAATAGCTAGGACGGGCTAGAAGCCCATCCCACATTTTTTTCTTGTGGGATGGGCTTCTAGCCCGTCCCAAAAAATTAATTAAAAAAACTTTTGTAATATTATCTAATCTTCTGAAATACATTAGGGACATGGCAATGCCGTGTCCTTCTTCCTCTTGCTGCTGAGAATCTTCTACTGAAAGTTCGAGCCTGTTTTACGACAACTAAAATGACAATTAATTAAACTCAGGTAAAAACCGGGTGTTTCCATAAAACAACCCGGTTGATTGAATGTGGTAAGTAAATTTTGGATAACTAAACCCGCCTTGCGTTTAATTTGTCCTCGCCCAGCTATCTGCCGTGCAGTTCTAATTCTGTCAAATGATGCGCGTGACCGTTTTGAGAAAATCGCTCTTTTAAAATTTGTCGGTAAACTGCTTCATAGCCATCGACCATTGTTTTAACGCTGAAGCGATCGATCGCGTGTTGGCGACAAGCGCTGCGATCGAGTTCTCGGGCCGGCTCGATGGCGGCGATACATTCTGCCACGCTTTCGCACAGAAAACCCGTTTTTTCGTGAACAATAACTTCGGAAGTCGAGCCTAATTTCATGGCAATTACGGGCGTTCCCGTTACCATGGACTCAATCATGACTAACCCGAAAGGTTCGCGCCAAGTAATCGGAAATAATGTGGCGACTGCACCGCCCATCAGCACGCTTTTTTGGGCGTGGTTGGCTTCGCCTAAATATTCTATTTGCTTGCCGTCAATGTGCGGCTTGATTTCTTGCTCGAAATATTCGCGATCGACAATATCGACTTTGCCGGCAATCTTTAAATGCCAGCCGGAAGCCTTAGCAATTTCTATGGCTAAATGAGCACCTTTTTCGGGCGAAATACGACCGAGAAAAGCTAAATAAGGAGGATTGTCCGGCTGCGGGTGAAATTCGTAAGTCGCCGGATCGATGCCGTTATAAACTGTGGCGACGTAGTTGAGATTTAGTCTTTCTTCCCGCTGAGAGTTAGAAATACTTAGATAGGGCTGAGTGCGGGCCAAGCTAAACATCTTCTCGTTGTCTGGGGTAAAAATGCCGTGGAGGGTGTGAACTGTGGGCGTTTTTACTAAGTGCGAGTAAGACAAAGCTGTGCAGCCTACGTGGGAATGAATGATATCAAATTCTCCGGCTTTTCCATATACTTTGCTCAGTTGCATCATATCGTAAATGCCGTATTCTTTAACGGTGGGATCGAGACGCAGCGCTCTGGGGTGAACTGATTCTAAAGTAGCAGAAGTAATTGAATCGCCGGAGGCAAATAAGGTGACTTCATGTCCCCTTCTGACTAATTCTTCGGTCAAGAGGCTGACCACCAGTTCAATTCCTCCGTAAGCTGGGGGCGGAACTCGCTCGAACAGGGGGGCAATTTGGGCAATTCTCATCACAAACCTTCTAATTTTATTTACTGTAAAATTTCCTACGCGATTGAGGATTGTTACACTAGGTAGTGTTAGCAACTTCTCTTAACTTTTAAGTTACTCTCGCGCACAACTAAATTTAATAACAATTTACAAATTTAGTCTATGCTACTTGAGAGGGAGATTGTGATTTCAGTTGACAGTTGACAGTTGACAATTGACAGTTGAGTGCGACCTCTACCTGGAAGTCCGAGGATGGGAGTAATGAATAGTCTGATTTTAATTTCTCAAGGGCGATCGGGCTTTGGGCTTTAAACCAATTCTTTCGGGTAGGGCGATCGCACTTGTGTGCTTCTTTTTTGAGTTCACAGGACTACTGCCGCACGGACAAGCTAGCTTGACTTCTGCCGAAAGAGAGCATAACGCCCAACCCCAGCTAGTTTTCCCAGTCGTACCTTCCCTGAATATCGAAAATTGTGTAAAATATTACAATCACAGAAATGACGCGCGGGCGAGCCAATCAACGGGGTTTTCAATTGCGATCGATCGCACACTTGCGAGAGATTTATGTACAAAAGTCGGTTGAAAGTTGACAGTTGACAGTTGACAGTTGAAAGTTGACAGTTGACAGTTGACAGTTGACAGTTGACAGTGACTTCTACATGGAAGGAATATAGTGCAATACCGTTTACTTAAGACAGATCCCCCCTAACCCCCCTTGAAAAAGGGGAGTAGGGGGTGGGACAAGAATGCTCTCAAAGTCCCCCTTCTTAAGGGGGATTTAGGGGGATCTCCGGCGCATAAATAGTGTTAAGTCAACCGTATTGGAATATAGTGCTGTCGCGAACTCGCAAGTTGTAGAATACGCGAGCTCTTGCGTGCTCGCACTATAATAAAAAAATGCTTTTCGCAAAACAGAGATGCTCCCCTTTAAACCAATTCTTTCTGGTCAAAAATTGCATCATGCTAGTGCAGCAACTTTATAGCAAACAAATTATAAATATGAGCGTTCAGTTTCGCCAAATTCAACTACCGGAAAATCCCACCCAGCCACTGCCAGAAAAAACAAAAAATGCGGGAAGCTTTGTACAGAAAAGCAAGCCAAATGTTCCCGAAGTGAAAGCAAGTGTTTTGCGAGAAATGGCAGAAATTATAGCAGATATTGAGAGCGATCGAGCTGACAGTATTACTCCTCTAGAATGGACTTATTGTCTCTGGGCTAAATCTCAATGGGATCTAAAAAATCCCGTGAAGCGAAGCTATCCCGTAGGGAATCGCACCAGAGAAATATCTCAAGCTATTTGGCTGGTAGCTCAGAACAATGTGCGCCTGAAACAGCAGTTGTTGTGGCGTTTGGCGCTGCATTACAGCCACCAGTTAGAAAATCCTGTTTCTAGCAATGCTCCCGCCCTCGATCGAGCTTTGGTAGAGTGCTTTGCCGACTTTGCCAATACAGCGACTGGCACCGATGCTTTGCCAGTACAAATCATTAAAATACTGACCCGCGATTTACCGGATTACGAGCTAGCAAAATTGACTTGGCAATACCTAAAAACCCCAGTAGAACTATTAGGAAAAGCTCAGTTACCCGCAAGTATCCCCGTAGTCGATCGCGCCGGGCCACACCTTGCCGGAATTTTTGCCAAAAATCAGGTTGCCGATTTGTCGGGTGTAGAATGGCTGCTCAGGTGCTTGAAGGAAATGCCACCAGCGTCGCAACTTGCAGCAGTTGAAGAGTTGTTAGTTAAAATTTCGAGCGATATTCTCAAAAATCAACGGCCGAAATTGGTTGAGTGGGTGCGAGACGAATATTATCCGAAATTGCAGTTACTTTCGGCTCCCGCTCAAGAGTCGCTGAGGCGATGGATTGGCGGACTAAATTACAGTTATTTCCAGAAAACAATCGATTTGGTGGCCCGGATGCTGCGGCTGTCTGATGCGGAAATTAAGCAGTTGGAGGAGCGCCGGGATTTTTGGGCTAATTATACCGATCGCCTGCTGCGGGTGCGGTTGCTGTTGCCGCAGTCGTCTGTGAGCGCGATCGGCTACCAGTTGCCCTTTGATGTGGATATCTTGCCGGAAGACGGCAATCCTCCAACGGAAGTTTGCATTTTTCAGTTGGAGGGCTATTGCGCGATCGAGTTTTTCCGGGGCACCGGCGCCGAAATTCGCTTGATTAAGCGTACCAAAGAGAGCGATCGGCTGTTGTTTGTCAAAAAAGAACTGTCTGTTAAGCGCATCAGAAAATTAGGTGGCGAAGTGCACGATCGCGTTTTCATGTGGCAAAGTTCTTGCGAAAAGTGGCTGAAGCAGAAAAAAATTATGCCCAATGAGGGGACTAAATCTTTTCAGGGAATGTCGCAGTATTACGGCAAATATGATTCTACAAATGGCTTGAGAATGCCGGAACCTCAGGAACAAAAAGAGCGGGAAGTTTTATTGAAAAAGTGGCAGAAAGAAATGGAAAGTTTGGCAGCAGAGAGCAAATAGTCAGTTGCCAATACTATCTAAAGTAATAGTTGAATCGGGAGAATCTCAGTTTAGTATTACTTAAGCGCACAAAAAAGATGAGATGACATCAAATGTTTGAGCGTGGTTGTACCGTAAAATTTTGCACCGCATTCATCTCCTCGTGCGAGACTTGCAGTCCGAAAAATTTTAGCGAGGGACGTTGGGGGCGATACCGCTGTCAAGTCTCAACCTTTTTCCTCTCTACGGCTGCTCGGTTCAAGCTGTGGATGCGTTTTTGATCTAGCGTGCGATTCATCGGTGAGAAAGATACTGCGATCGGCTATAATCAAGAGTTAGAAAAAAAGAACACCGATCGCGCAAAAATATGGTTGCCACTCAGAAGAATCTCAACATAGCCGCCCTGGAAGCAGAATACAGTCAAAAAACACCGCGAGAAATTCTCAAATTTGCCCTAGACAATTTTGACAATATTTCAATCTCTTTCAGCGGTGCCGAAGATGTAGTTCTGATCGACATGGCATCAAAAATTACCAAAAACTTCCGCGTTTTCACCCTAGACACGGGACGGTTGCACTCAGAAACCTATGAGTTTCTGGAGCGAGTTAGAAAACATTACGGCATTAAATTAGAAGTAATGTTTCCCGATTCAGCAGAAGTACAAGCCCTAGTAGATGAAAAGGGATTGTTTAGTTTTTATGAAGACGGCCACAAAGAATGCTGTGGCGTGCGGAAAGTCAAGCCGCTTCGCCGCAAATTGAATACTCTCGATGCTTGGATTACCGGTCAGCGCAAAGACCAAAGTCCCAGTACCCGCAACGGTATTCCGGTGATTGAAGTTGACGGTGCTTTTTCAACTCCAGACCATGAATTAATTAAATTCAACCCCTTAGCAAACTGGTCTTCGGCAGAGGTTTGGGAATACATTCGCGCTTTGGAAGTGCCTTACAATAAGTTGCACGAACGCGGTTTTGTCAGCATTGGTTGCGAACCTTGTACGAAACCTGTATTGCCAAACCAACACGAACGCGAAGGTCGTTGGTGGTGGGAAGAATCGACGATGAAAGAGTGCGGTTTGCACGCTGGTAATGCACAAAAATAGTTGACAGTTGACAGTTGACAGTTGACAGTTAACTAATGGGAGCATCTCAGTTTTGCATTTATTATAGTGCTGTCCCCGCTCGCGAGCTGTACAATACTCGCGAGCTCTTAAGCTCGCACTCAAAGAAAAAATGCTTTTTACAAAAATGAGATGCTCCCTAACTAATGACTGAGGACTGATGACAACTAACAACTAACAACTGACAACTGACAACTGACAACTGACAACGGAAAAGTTTTTAAGCCAGGTACTTATGCTCGCCTCAACTAGCGAATTGCTGAACACAGCCCGGAGAAATGCTTACGCGATCGGCGCTTTTAACGTGTACAATCTCGAAGGAGTAAAAGCCGTCATCGATGCCGCCGAAGCGCTGCAAAGTCCTGCGATGCTGCAACTTCACCCCAGCGCCCTCAAATACGGAAAATCGCCTTTAGTTGCGCTTTGCATGGAAGCAGCGCGCAAGTCCTCCGTGCCGATCGCAGTACACTTAGATCACAGCACCTCAGAAAAAGACATTCACCTCGCCCTCGCCGCCGGTATCAAGTCCATCATGGCTGACGGTTCTCCTTTGTCTTACGAACAAAACTTGATATTTACTCGCGAAATGACTGAGTTATCCCACGCTAACGGTGCGGTAGTTGAAGCGGAAATCGGCAGAATTAGCGGCACGGAGGACGGTTTGACAATTGAAGAAAAAGCGGCCAAGATGACCGATCCGGTGGAAGCTGTAGAGTTTATTGCAGCAACTAAGGTGGATTTTTTAGCGGTAACAATTGGCAACGTTCACGGTAAATATTTCAGCGAACCGAAACTCGATTTTCCGCGTTTGGCAAAAATCCGGGCTTCTGTTTCGGTGCCGTTAGTGTTGCACGGCGCTAGCGGTTTGCCGGAATCGATGATTAATCAATCTATTAAATTAGGTGTGTCTAAGTTTAATGTAAATACGGAAGTTCGCGATGCTTATATGGATGTGTTGAAAACTAGCAATTCTTTGTCCGATCCGGATTTGTTGGAAGTTATGGAAAAGGCGATCGCTGCTATGCGATCGGTGATTGCGGGTAAGTTGCAACTTTTTGGTTCTGCTGGTAAGGCTTATTTGCATCAATCTCCTTACGCGGAAGGATTTACGGCAAATAGTGTCAGCAAGAAACAAGAAAATCGGGCGGTTCAAATGACGGGCGGTTCAAATGAAAAACCGGGCGGTTCAAACCGCGTCTACACAGACAAAACCTGCCTCCGCAGGTTGAAGAAAACCGGGCGGTTGAAACCGCTTCTACACAGACAAAACCTGCCTCCGCAGGTTGAAGAAAACCGGGCGGTTGAAATAGAAAACCGGGCGGTTGAAACCAGGTTTACACAAACACTCACGTGCCTCCGCAGGTTGAAGAAAACCGGGCGGTTGAAATAGCTTAATTCCAAGCATATTGGGTTAAACTTACGCGATCTTCTTCAGTCCGCGGAGGCGGACTTTGTTTGTGTAGACGCGGTTTCAACCGCCGTCTTTTCTAACGGTTTAAAAACGGAGGCGGACTTCGTTTGTGTAAACCTGGTTTCAACCGCCGTTTTTCTAACGGTTTAAAAATCGATCGGGATCGATGCCAGATTCCCGCAACCGCTGAATCAAAGACTGCAATTGAGCTTCCGCTGACTCAGCGCGCTGCCGTTGCTGTTCCGCTTCAGTCAGAATCCAGTTGCCATCAACATCATACCAGCGCAACCACAGGCGATCGATTCCCTGAAACTCCCCTTGCCACAAACCCAAGCCCAAACCTAGATCCGGAATCCAGACTCGCGAGTCAGATAATTCTAATTCTTGATAGTGTCCGGCATTCAATACAAATACTCGCAACCTGTTAGTATAGCGGCTGAAAACAGCATAAACAGGAACCCGCAAAATCTGCTCGTAAACCTCCCATTTACTAGGCGGTTTCTCATTTGTCTCCGCCTGCAAAACTTGCCCGTTACCCGCAGCATTCGGCTGATTTCCTGAATTTTCGTCATCGATATTTGCACCTAAATCTTCTTTTTCGGTTCCCGGTGAAAGCAGTTCCACAATTACAAAAGGATTCACGCCTTCCTGCCAAGTAACGTAACTCATCCGCAGTTCAGATCCATCGTACAGTCTCGGAACTCCCACAACTCCAAACCAATCGGGGCGTTTGTGCCACAGAGGGTGCTGCACGTCATAATAAAGGTTCATGTCAGTGCCGCTAAATATCTCAGAAGCCTGATAATTGCGAGGGCGAAACGCCAGGGTTAACAACTGCGGCTGCCAATCGTGAAATTCGTCTGGCTTCCCAGGTTCCTCCGAATCTTCGCTAGGTAAATCGTACATCGTCGGCAGCGTTTCTCTGGGCGATCGCGGCGGATCGCTTTGCGGCACTGGATATTTAAAAGGAAACATATAATATTGAGAAATGACTGCATTTATGCTAACATCATTTTAATACTGCTAAGGCGTTCCAGCAAACCTTCTCAAAGTCTTATTGATCTCATTTCCTCCTCTGTGTCCTCTGCGCCTCTGCGGTTCATTTTCCTATTAATTCGCGGAACTCATAAATATTTTATTAACTGCCAGTAATTGACTCAAACTTCTGTACTATGCTCAACATTCCTCAACTGATTGCTCAAGAACTTTCCATCAATCTTTCTCAAGTCAATAATGCTCTGGAACTTTTTGCGGAGGGCGCAACTATTCCGTTTATTGCCCGCTACCGCAAAGAACGCACCGATTTGCTGAACGAAATTCAGTTGCGGGATATTTCCGATCGCTTCACCTATTTGACGGAAATTGAAGACCGCAAAAAGTCGATTTTAGAGACGATCGCCTCCCAGGGCAAACTTACGGCCGAATTGCAAGCCAAAATTGAGTCGTGCTTGCAAAAAAATGAACTCGAAGACCTTTATCTGCCTTACAAACCCAAGCGGCGGACGCGGGCGACAATTGCTAGAGAAAAAGGTTTAGAACCGCTGGCAATTTTTATTAAGTGTCTGAATTTGCCGACTGCTAAACCAGCCGATATCGAAGCGGAAGCAGCTAAATATATTTCGGAAGAAAAGGGAGTGAAGACAACAGAAGAAGCTGTCAAAGGTGCTGGGGATATTTTGGCGGAAGCAATTTCCGAAAAAGCTGAATACCGAGCTTATTTGCGAGATTTTTTAATGAAGACGGGGGTTTTTGTCTCGAAAATTAAAGATGATTTCCCGGAAGGAAGTACGAAATTTGAAATGTACCGCAGTTACCAAATTGCAGCGAGAAATGTTCAGTCGCACAATATGTTGGCGCTCTTCCGCGGGGAAACGGAGGGGGTTTTAGATTTAGATTTAGCCTTTGATGAATCGGCGGTGATGGCTTATTTGGAATCTCAGGAAATTAAAACTAGGATACCTGAAGTTAAGGAGTTTTATCGATCGACCTTGAAGGACGCTTTCAACCGCCTGATGAAGACTTCGCTGATGACGGAAGTGCGATCGCACCACAAAGCAGAGGCTGATATCGAGTCCATCACCACCTTTGAAACCAACCTCCGCGAGTTGCTGCTGTCGGCGCCGGCGGGCATGAAGCCCACACTCGCGATCGATCCGGGATTTCGCACCGGGTGCAAAGTTTCCGCCCTCGACGAAACCGGGCAGTTTTTGGAATATCAAGCCATTTTCCCCCACCAAGCCGCAGGCCAGAGACAACAAGCTGGTAAAATTGTCAAGCATTTGCTGGAAAAATATAAAATTGAATTAATCGCGATCGGCAACGGTACAGCTTCCCGCGAAACCGACGACTTTGTGTCGGAAGTTTTGGCAGATATGGACAAAAAACCGATTAAAGTTATGGTGAACGAATCCGGCGCATCGATTTATTCAGCGAGTGATGTGGCGATCGCCGAATTTCCAGATCTCGACATCACAATTCGCGGCGCAGTCAGCATCGGTAGGCGTTTACAAGATCCTTTAGCCGAACTTGTCAAAATAGACCCGAAATCGATCGGAGTCGGTCAATATCAACACGACGTTGACCAAAAACTGCTCAAAAAGAAACTCGACGAAACAGTCGAAAGCTGCGTTAACTACGTCGGAGTTGACTTAAACACAGCCTCGAAAGAACTGCTGACCTTTGTATCGGGAATGACAGCAACAGTTGCCAAAAATATCGTCAATTACCGCAACGAAAACGGCGCCTTTAAAAATCGCCGCCAACTCCTGAAAGTTCCCAAACTCGGGCCAAAAGCTTTTGAACAAGCAGCCGGATTTCTCCGCATTCGCGGCGGCGAAAACCCGCTGGATAATACAGCAGTTCATCCTGAAAGTTATCCTGTTGTCCAGGCGATCGCCAAAGATTTAAGTTTGCCGCTGACCGAAATAACACAAATATCGGCAAAAGTCAAGACTGTAGATATCAAGAAATATGTGACCGAGAAAGTCGGAGAACCAACACTCCGAGACATTATTTCCGAACTAGAAAAACCCGGAAGAGACCCGCGCGCCGAGTTTAAATATGCTACTTTCCAAGCCGGAATTAACGAAATCTCCGATTTGCTAGTTGGGATGGAATTGGAAGGCATTATCACGAATGTAGCTAACTTTGGGGCCTTTGTTGATGTGGGAGTTCACCAAGATGGTTTGGTTCATATTTCTCAATTAGCCGATCGCTTCGTGGACGATCCGAAACAGGTTGTGAAAGTCGGACAAGTTGTGAAAGTGCGGGTTTTGGAGGTGAATGAAAAGTTAAAGCGGGTGAGTTTGACCATGAAGCTGCAAGAAAAACCGCAACCGTCAAATAGCGCGAGGCTTCCCGCCCCGCGCCGGCGTTAAAACTAGCGATCGTATCGTGTGCGATCGATTAACCCCAATAAATAAAGTTCGTACTGCGGACTTCAGTCCGCTCTTAGGATCGCAAATTAAATAACTTACAATTTTAATTGTTATTGTGGGATGGGCGTCCCGCCCGTTCAAAAAGGGCGGCTCTCCCGCCCACACCACAAACTTGTGGAAGTTATTTAATTCTCATTCCTTAGACTGCGGACTGAAGTCCGCACTACGAACCCTTTTTGTTATAGTAATCTACCGGATATGGTATCCACACGACAGACAGATTTTATCGAGCTTTTTCAGATTTGCCAACGAGATCGAACAACCCTTCAGCAACAGCTTGATTGCCGTCTTTATCAAGGTGGACACTATCAAACTTAATGTACATCGGAGCAGAACGACCTTCTTTTTCGGCAATTTGCGATCGACCCCGACGAACTGGTTCCGTACCATCGAGATAGGCTACACCGAGTGACTGACTAATTTCCCCAAGTCTCTTACCCGCGTCGATAGTCAGCCGATTTTTTGGCACTCGCTGCTCGTTGTCAAAAAAACCGTCAAAAGCAATAAAGCGAGCAGGTAAGTAAACTACAACGAGCGATCGACCGTCAGCAGCAACGGAGTCTCGGAGTACGCTCAAATCTTCTTCAAACTGCTTCCAAACGCGTTCGGGGAGATCTGGAGGCACATTAGCCTGCTTCCAGCCAGAGGCTACCGTTGCGCCCAAAGGAACTTCCGGGTTGATGTTGTTATTTGATAAACCTAGCAAGTACAAGCATTTTTGGGAGTTGATTCTCAGCCAGGAAGGAGAAGCTAAGACGTGAGTAACTTGTTTTAATCCGTTTTTAAAATTGTCCAGTTTGGATTGAGGGGCAGGATCTAGATAGGGGTTTTTCGGTGCACCTTTGTCCTCGCGGCGAAACCACGTCATTGAGACCATGTTGTTGTCTACAGCCAGCACTACTATATCTGGTTTGTAGGCCGACCACTGGTTGCGATAAACATAGTTAATTTCTTTGACCGTATAACCTTCTATAGCGCTGTTGATATAGGTTGCTTTGGCACCATTTTTCTGAAAAACAGTTGCTAGTTGAGCTGGCCAAGTATCTTCTGCACCAATCCCAGTCCCAAATGTTGTTGAATCCCCCATCCCGAGGATTCGCACTTCGCCAGGGGGTTTCTGAACCGGCAGCAGGGGGCCGCGATTTCCCGCACTGCTCATCGCGATGGGACGACCTCCTGTAAATTCGCGATCGTAAACGTTATTTTTGTACTCAGGAGCAATAACTTGCAGCATTCCTTCCAATAATAAAGCTGCTAACAATAGCTTTGACAAGTCTACGGTCGTGCGGCGAAATGCGGTTTTTATATGGGAAAGTGCTTGGTCATTAAATATTGGGAGCATAACTGATCGATCCGATTAGAACTGGAAGTAAATGAAATTTGAACTTGAGGCGCCGGCAAAGGTAAATATCAGCGCAATTGCGATCGTACAAACAATCCACTTGAGCAAATTTGGGTGTAGCTGAGCCCAGCTCATCCATCGTTGCTTCACATCCCCCCATTGAATTAGCAAAACTAGCGCCAGGTAGAATATCGGGCGATAGTCAATAGGTATCCGGCCATCAGCAAAAGTCAATATCCGCTGAAATACCACACCCGCACTGTTCAAATCAGATGATGCAAAGAGTACCCAAGAAGTACAAATCACAAAAAAGGTCAACAGCCAGTGCAGGAAATAACTGGCTTTCGACTTAGGTGCAGAGGAGAGTCCAAACGCTCTTTCCATTGACAGCATTGCCCCTTGCAAACCTCCCCAAGCAACCCAGTTCCATCCAGCACCGTGCCAGAGCCCTCCCAGCAGCATAGTGATCATTAAGTTTCCATAGGTACGGAGTTGGCCCTGCCGGTTGCCACCCAGGGGAATGTAAAGATAGTCGCGCAGCCAATTTGACAGTGAAATGTGCCAGCGGCGCCAGAAATCAGTAATGCTGTAGGCCATATAAGGCTTGTCAAAATTTTTCGGCAGTTCTATTCCGAATAGACGGGCAGAACCGATCGCCATATCTGAATAACCAGAAAAGTCGCAGTAGACTTGAACTGTAAAGGCGAACGTAGCTAGTAACAACCCCAACCCGGAAACGCTCTGGGGCCCACTAAACGCCTCACTGGTAATTGATGCCATCGGGTCAGCTATATAAACTTTTTTCAGCATCCCCCAGATGATTTGGGCAATGCCACTGCGGATCCCAAGCCAGTCTACCGGTGACTCGCACGTCAACTGGGGCATGAGAGTCTTGGCGCGGACGATCGGGCCAGCAACCAGATTAGGGAAGAAAATGACGTACAGTGCTAGGTCGAGAAATGACTTTTGGGCAGGTGTAACGCCCTTGTAGACATCGACTATGTAACTGATCGTCTGGAATGTGTAAAAAGAAATACCCAGAGGTAATAGTAGATTTAGTTTAGGCCAAGGATAAAATCCAAACAGGGAGTGTGCCGAAGCCGAGAAGAAGTTTGCGTATTTGAAAACGCAGAGAGTGCTTATAACTACAACCAAAAAACCAATTAAGGCAGTAGTTTTATCTCTGTTTTTAGTTGATGACTCTATAATGCGAGCTGTTGTATAAGCTAGCAGGGTATATAAAACCATTAGGAGCGAGTACGGTACGCTCCACACCCAATAAAAGCAGTAGCTAGCGAATAACAAAAACCAACGTCGGTATTGCGGTGTCAGCAAGTAATAGACATACACCACCACCACCAAAAAGACCAAAAATAATGTGGAGTTAAACAGCATCTTTTGAAATCTGAAATTTTAGCGATCGCTAAGTGAATCGTATCTATAGAGATAGCGGTTGTCAATGATTGGAACATTTATTTTTCGTAACAAACCCCAAAGACGCTTTAACAGTTGACAGTTGACAGTTGACAGTTGACAGTTGACAGTTGACAGTTTGAGAGTGACCTCTACCCTTAAGTCCGAGGATTGGAGTAATGAATAGTCTGATTTTAATTTCTCCCTCAAGGGCTTGGGGCTTGCAACCAATTATTTTTGGTAACGTGCAGCGTCCGAACGGAGAGTATAAAACTTTACGATTTATTGAGAATTGCTATTATTCTTGATAAGAATGTTCTCTGACATTTTTAAAAGAGCAGACTGCGGTGCAAATCACCAAAGGGTCAAATGATGCCCGAGGGAGGGACTCAGTTGACAGTTGACAGTTGACAGTTGACAGTTGACAAGACCTCTTGCAAAAATCGGAAAACACCCTGAAATTATCTGCGTTTACCTGTGTTTATCTGTCTGACATCTGCGGTTGCAGGATCGATCGAAGACTTATGCAATCTTGTCTACAGTTGACAGTTGACAGCTTGCCGTGAACGTAGTCGAATGGTTAACCTAGGACATCAGTTGACCTAGAAGGAAGAGGATTGGAGTAATAAATAGTTTTCTTTTTATTTCTCCTTATAAGGGATAGGCTTTCAACTAATTCTTTCTGCTAATTTTAACCGCTCTTCAACCCCTCTGGGTTGGGATGAGAGTTTGTACAGACGCCGTTTCAACCGCCTGGTATTCTGAGCGATCGCGCATCGACGAGCTATAATTGTGTAATCCTCACCCACCTCAAAATTATATGGTTGCAAGTAAAAGCGACACCTACGTCTCCCCCGAAGACTATTTAGCAGGCGAGAAAGTCAGCCCCATCAAACACGAGTACAGACAAGGAAAAGTCTATGCAAAAGCAGGGGCAAGCAAAGCTCATGTCATTATTATGGGGAACGTATCTGTACTTTTGAGAAACCATCTTCGGGGAAGTGGCTGTATACCTTACATGGCAAACATAAAAGTTCGGATTGAGGCAGCAAATTGTTATTACTATCCCGATGTAGCGGTGACTTGCGATGAACGGGACAGTAATACTGCTGAAGATTTCATTATCTACCCGCGCTTAATTGTGGAAGTTTTATCGCCTACAACAGCGGCTTTTGACAGAGGCGAAAAGTTTGCCGATTACCGTACTTCCGAAAGTTTGCAAGAGTATGTATTAATCAATCAAGAAAGAGTTAGTGTAGAGTGTTTTCGCCGGAATGCAGAGGGTTTGTGGGTGCTTTATCCTTACAGTGAAGGGCAAGACGTTCAGTTGGCGAGCGTTAATTTTAGCTGTGCGATCGAGGCTTTGTATGAAGATGCGATACTACTCTAGTTCATCAAAATTGTTCGATCGTTCGGACTAAAGTCCTGATTGACTAAACGGCAGAGAGCGGACTAAAGCCCTCACTACAAACTTGATTTTTTCTTGCTGGCTTTCCAAGTGCCGCCGTAGAAGTAAAAAGGATTGTTTTTACTTACCGATTCCCAACATTTAAGACAGAGAAAAAACCACTGCCCCGACTCGTCATACCGGGCGCGGTAGAGAGTCGGGGCAGATAGGGAACAGCGATCGCAATATTTAACCCTAATTCCTCTGGCCATTGTTTCTCAGTTTCAAGCAATAACGGACTCTTGAGGGCGGGCAAAAATCATGCGGCCCGCGCTAGTTTGCAAGGCGCTAGTAACTACGACTCGGGCTTCGGCGCCGACGTAGCTGCTACCTGCTTCTACGACAACCATTGTGCCGTCATCCAAGTAACCGATTCCCTGAGACGGTTCTTTGCCTTCTTTGCGGATTTTTAGTTCGATCGTATCTCCCGGCAAATAAGTCGGGCGCACTGCATGAGTCAAATCGTTGATATTTAAAACGGGCAGTTTTTGAACGGTAGCTACTTTCGACAAGTTGTAATCGTTGGTGAGCAAAATGCCGTCGATATCCAAAGCGAATCGGACTAATTTAGCATCGACTGTGGCAATCTCTTCGTAGTCAGCCGAGTGAATTTGAATCCGTTCTGGATATGTTTCTTTGATGCGGTTGAGTACATCTAAGCCGCGGCGCCCGCGCACTCGCTTTTGATCGTTAGCGGAATCAGCTACCAGTTGCAGTTCTTGCAGCACGAATTGCGGGATGATAATTTGACCTTCGAGGAAGCCTGTTTCTAGCAGGTTTTCAATCCGGCCGTCAATAATGCAGCTTGTATCGACAACTTTGGCACTTGTTGGCTTGAAATTACCTTCGCCTATCAACACTGTGGTGTCTAAGCTTTTGGGGTTGATCAGTCGCAGGAAAGCGCGGCCGTGGGTGTCTGTCAAACTGACGCCTGTGAAGCCGAACATGACGCTTCCCAATACTGCGACTAGGGGTTTGATGAAGCCGAACTCGCGGGGAATTGGCAGCAGGAACAGCGGAGCCAGCATTAAGTTGGCGACTAGCAGCCCGATGATTAAGCCGATCGCCCGTGTCAGCAGCATTTCCACCGGCATATCCCGGACTTGCTTTTCTAACCGCCGGTACGTTGTTTGAGCGACTAATCCCAACACGAAGCCGATTAATGCTCCAAACGAGCCCAGTACCGAACTTAGGCCTTGTATATTTGTAACTTGCTCCAGCAGGTTGTTTGGCAGGAGCTCGACTCCGTAATAGCCGATTCCTCCGCCTGCAATTATGAATGAGATAATTATGATTGCGTCTAGCATTTAGTTCTAGGTTAATGAATGTGTTTATATTATATCTTTCTAGTGCTGATAGTTTTTTCGTGGTTGCGGTCGGATATCGCTATCTTTACTTACCAATTTTTATGAACTTATATTTCGCGCCTGTACCGTGCAGGGGGATATGCTACCCCTGCTTCACGGCATTGAGCGCGCCCCTTCACGGGCAGACACGAGGTGCGAATAGACCGCCCTGCAACCTGTTCGGGAATTACTGCCGATCGCCATCGCTAGGAGATTAAGCTAGAATAGCAGATCGTTCGCAGTGCGTTATTGCTAAGAAAATGTCACAATATACATAATTATTTATAACGGTTTAATTAAAACTTTAGATTTGAAGTTGCACTTTTAGCTGGAAATGTAATGAACCCTACCACAGATTATTTAACATTTGAATTCCCAAAAAGTGGGCAGGTGGCAAATTCCGGCATTCCCAGTTCGGCTTACCTGCACGTACCTTTTTGTCGCCGCCGCTGTTACTACTGCGACTTTCCGGTTTTTGTGGTGGGCGATCGCAAAAATGGCGAAAATTCCGGCACAATTGTCCAATACGTTGCCGTACTGTGTCAAGAAATTGCAGAAACTCCAAATTTAGGTACATCTCTAAAGACAGTTTTTTTTGGTGGTGGCACGCCTTCGCTGCTTTCTGTCAGTCAATTGAGCCATATTTTAGAAACTATCGACGGCAAATTTGGCATTGCTGCTGGGGCAGAAATTTCAATAGAAATTGACCCTGGAACATTTACTTTAGAACAGTTGCGGGGATATGCCGCAGCGGGAGTAAATCGAGTTAGTTTGGGAGTGCAAGCTTTTCAGGATGAATTGCTGCAAGCTTGCGGGCGATCGCACTCGGTGGCAGAAATTTTGGAATCAGTAGAAATAGTGCGATCGGCTGGGATTGTCAATTTCAGTTTAGACCTCATTTCTGGACTGCCGCACCAAACCTTAGAACAATGGGAAGCTTCCCTAAAATCAGCGGTAGCAATTAGCCCGACTCACCTGTCGAGTTATGACTTAATTGTTGAGCCCTTAACAGCTTTCGGGCGATATTTTGAAGCAGGTTCCCAGCCGCTACCAGCCGATGAAACTGCTGCTCAAATGTACCGTTTAGCGCAGGAAATTCTGACTGATGCTGGCTACGAACATTACGAAATTTCCAATTATGCTAGGCCAGGCTATCAGTGTCAGCACAACCGCGTTTATTGGGAAAATCGCCCTTATTACGGCTTGGGGATGGGGGCGGCGAGTTATGTGGAAGGCCGGAGGTTGACAAGGCCTCGCAAAACTCAAGAATATTATCAGTGGGTGCGAAATCTTTCCGAGACAACTTCTGCTGCTACCGCCCAACTGGGGGGGGAGACCCAGACCGATATTCACCCAGCAATTGAACCCAATTTTCAAGTCTCAGACAATGACGTTTTGTTAGAAACGCTGATGCTAGGTTTGCGTTTGGCAGAAGGGGTTAGCCTGTCGGCGCTGACTGAAAAGTTTACTCAGCAAACGGTTGATAAAATTTGGCATTGCTTGCAGCCCTACTGGCGGCAGGGATTGGTGGAAATTGTGAATGCTGGGGCGATCGCCACTTTAGCCGAAGGTGAAAAACTGCTCCTTTCGGGAAATTTGAGATTGAGCGATCCCGAAGGTTTTTTGTTTTCTAATACAATTTTAGCCGACTTGTTCAGCAAGTTAGAAGAGGATAATTAGCTTATGTCTGAGGAAGTATACACAGCGCTAAGGCGATCGCCCGTCCAGCCACACCCAGCAATTCGACAATCAGAAAATTAAATTGCTCCCTGGGTTTATAATGTCAAAAATAATGTGTTTTATATCGATCCTTAATAAAACTTAAGTAACGAACTAAGCCTTGAGATAGACGCGACGACTGAAATCCGGCTGTCATACTTGAGAGTGACGATTTAAAAAAGATCTTGATGGAAACCCTGACTCTCGAACGCCACAACATTCACAGCAATCCCAATCGGGTAATTAGCGATCGCGGCTGCAATCAAACTTCTAAGTGTAAATTTTGCGGTCACTACAAGATGCAAAGAGGTGCCGTGGGTCACTGTCAATTGTTAGGCGCACCAGTGCGAGGAGGATGGAAATCTTGCACTTTAGCACTGCCACCTTTTGCACCTTCTTGGGAACAGGTGGAAGGCGCCACTATTTCCTCAGGGACATTTATTAATTAATTATTAATTAATCTAAAGAATGTCGGGAAAATTTGATTTTGACAGGCGAGCGGATATATATTAGACTGAGGCTGGTGACAGATACCTTGCACAATTTCACAAACAAGTTAAAAACATGAATATGACACTTACTCAGGTAATTTCGGAACGTGATGCGCGTATTTTGTGTTGGTATCTCAATACTACTAGCCAAATGCAAATTGCTCGGATTACAAATATTCCGAATTGGTATTTTGAGCGGACGGTGTTTCCGGGAGAACGTTTTTTGTTTGAAGCGCTCCCGTCCGCTCAGTTAGAAGTTTGCAGGAGTGCGGAGACGGGTGCTATTGTGTGCGAGCGAATTTTGTGCGATCGGCTGCGAGTTGAAGAATTAAGCGCACCTGATTAAACCAGTTGACAAATAGTAGGGTGCGTCAGGTGTGACATTTTCAATCACCACAGAAAGTCTCATGCTGACGCACCATTGATTCCGGGGATAAGCTGTCGTGCAAATAAACATTGCATATTCGGGACGGGCTAGAAGCCCATCCCACAAGACTTAGATTATTTCTTGACATACAGTTTAAATGCCGCAACAGCTTACCTCAGTCTGAGATGGTTGGTTTGTCGCCAAAATCATCCTAGCTGACCAAGAATTTCACAGGTGGTACCCGCCACGTGATTTATCCGTGGAATCAATCCCAAATCGAAAATCATCAAGCCCCCGAATTTATCCGTGGGTCGCCTCTAAAATCTAAAATCTAAAATCGATTGACGCACCCTACCGATCGGGAACGGGAGCATCTCAGTTTTGCAAGAAGCATTTTTTCTTCACAGTGCGAGCGTCCCCGCTCGCGTGCTTTTATACGCACGCGAGCGGGGACGCTCGCACTGTAAATGCAAAACTGAGATGCTCCCTCGGGAACTCTTGTGGGGTGGGCCGGAGAACCCGCCCAAAACTTAAATTTAAATGCAGACCAGATTCTAAGCTAAATTATATAAAATTAACCGCTATTAAATATTAAAACCCGATGTCCCTCACCGAAAAAATTCTCTCCCAAGTGCCGGGAGACGCCCTTGGAGGCCTGCGAAAGGTCGATCGACTCTGGGAAAACCTCAAACAAAACACCGCCCCAACACCCGCAGCCGTCAAACACAGCCAACAACCCCTAGAAACCCTCGACTTCGACATAGTTATCAGCGGCGGAACCCTAGGAATATTAATCGGTACAGCCTTAGCAGTACGCGGTTGGCGAGTAGCCTTACTCGAACGCGGCATCCTGCGAGGGCGCGAACAAGAATGGAACATTTCACGCAAAGAATTAGACGCATTCTTAGAACTAAACTTGCTTTCAGTTGAAGAAATAGACAAAGCAATTGCCACCGAATACAACCCAGCCCGCATCAGCTTTACCAACACCCCTGACATCTGGATTCGCGACGTACTCAACATCGGCATCGACCCTATTTACCTCCTCGAAACCCTCAAACATAAATTTCTCCATTTCGGAGGAAAACTATTTGAAAATACACCATTTAAAACAGCAACAATTCACCCCAACGGAGTTATAGTAGAATCAGAAAATACCGATTCACCAAATGTCAACACTTCATTTACAACCAGATTATTATTAGACGCAATGGGACATTTTTCGCCCATTGTCCGTCAGGCAAGACAAGGCAAAAAACCCGACGCCGTATGTTTAGTAGTCGGCAGTTGTGCCCAAGGATACCCCAAAAATGACACTGGCGATATATTTGCATCCTTCACCCCAATGCAAAATCAGTGCCAATATTTTTGGGAAGCATTTCCCGCCAGAGACGGGCGCACGACTTACTTATTTACCTATATAGACGCCGACACAAAAAGATTTAGTTTAGAAACATTATTTGAAGACTATTTGCGCTTGCTTCCCGAATATCAAAACGTCGAACTCGAACAGTTAAAATTCCAAAGAGCACTCTACGGATTCTTTCCCTGCTACCGCCAAAGCCCTCTAAAAATGCCTTGGAATCGGATACTTCCAGTCGGAGACAGCAGCGGCAGCCAATCGCCCCTCAGCTTCGGCGGTTTCGGGGCAATGGTGCGCCACCTCAAACGCTTGACTCTCGGAATTGACGAAGCTTTAACCAGCGAAAGTCTAGACAAAAATTCCCTGGCACTTTTGCAACCGTATCAACCAAATCTATCAGTTACTTGGTTGTTTCAGCGTTCGATGAGTGCTGCGATCAATCAGAAAATAGACCCCAATCAAATCAATCAACTTTTGGCTGCTGTATTTGGGATAATGGAAGAATTGGGAGAACCAGTGCTCAAGCCGTTTCTTCAGGATATCGTGCTGTTTCCGGCTTTGTCGCAAACTTTGTTTAAAACAGCAATCAGCCATCCGGGATTGGTGATGAAAATTATCCCGCAGGTGGGGATAGCTAATTTGCTCGATTGGATGGTTCATTATGTGAATTTAGGGATTTATACAGGATTACAGCCTTTAGGGAAAGCGGTAGAACCGCAGGTAAAAAATTTAGGAACCCAACAGCAATACTATTTTCACCGATTAGTTGAAGCCTGGAAATACGGCGCTGGAGGCGATTATTAATTCTCAGTATTTTTATTCGTAGTAAGCACTTTCCTTTGGGCGAAGGTACGTAGTTGCGCTTCAGCGCTCTTTATAATATTAGGAAAGAGCGCTGAAGCGCAACTACGTACCTAATTTGTCTGATGACAATAAAACTGGGTTTGTAGTGAGGACTTTAGTCCTTCTTCTATTAAGGAATAAAGTCCTCACTACGAACCTTTTTTACTATGGTAATCGAGCGGATATGATATTACCGGGCGCTTAGCCTGGAAGTTATACCAATTATCTAAAATTGTGCAACACTCTTTGACCCCCCCCTAGCCCCCCCTTGCTAAGGGGGGGGACAAGAATACTGTTGCATTCTTCTGAAAAATTGGTATTAAATTAATCTTTTGTGGAACGGGCATCTTGCCCGTTACTGATATATGAGTTATCAGTTATGCAGGAGCGATAACGGCCAAAGCTTGGGGAATCACTCGGAATTTTGCAGGCGTTTGAGTGGTAATTTCACCGTCGGTATTAATCGGACGGCGCTTGCTAGTATTGATCTCAATTTCTTGAGCGTGCAAGGCGCGAACGTTGGGCCAACTGTTATGATTTCCTTGCCTCATCGCTGGCAGCAAAGCAATGATTTCCCACCAATTTTTTGTCTCTAAACTATACAAATCCAGCCGCCTGTCGTCGATGGTGGCATCTTCGGCAACTGTCATGCCACCGCCGTAATAGCGGCCGTTGCCGATCGCAATTTGAATGGTTTTCACATGAAAAGATTGGTTGTTTACTTTAATTTCGGCTCTAAATGGTCGCGATTCCCAGATTGTTTGTAAGGCGGTAAAAGCATAAGCTAAAACTCCCCAGCGCTGTTTCACGTCTTTAGTAAGTCTCTGGGTAATTTGCACGCTCAATCCTAAACTAGCTACATTAAAAAAATGCTGGCCGTTCACCCAACCTAAGTCTATGAGCCGAATTTTACCGCTGGCAATTACTTGACAAGCTGCGGATAAATCTGTTGGAATTTCGAGAGTGCGGGCTAAATCGTTAGCAGTTCCCATGGGCAAAATACCTAAGGGTAATTTAGTGTCGATCAAACCTTCTATGGCGCAGTTGAGTGTGCCGTCGCCTCCGCCGATTATTACTAATTCGACTTGATGTTGGTAGTGCCGAATTGTTTCGGAAATTTCATTTGCGTGGTTTGTAGATTCGACAATTAAATCAAAACCAAGTGCTTGTAATTTTACAGTGGCTTGAGATAATAAATTTTGCCCTTTGCGGGAGTGCTGGTTTACTAAAAGGAGAGCTTTTTTCATGAATAATTGGGAATTGGGAATTGGGAATTGGGAATTGGGAATGGGAATTATGTCATGGTTGGGTGTGGTTGTTTTTATCTTGGTTGTCTAAAAGCTGTGCTAAACTGCGATTTTGGTTTTTCAAATTAAGAATTTCACAGGTGGATGACTTAAGTGCATGAATTTAATGCTTTAATTACATTTTACCCATGGTGATGGATTGACATTAATCTTAAATAATTGATAATTGTAGCAAAAGATTGCTGAAAAGTCTCTCGCATTCTGCGCTAGCTGTCATCTACCTTCTTGAAGCTAAATTAAAATCATGTCGAATATTTTAGAACAAGCGCAAGCTGCTGCCGATCGCCAAAACTGGCCTCTTTTAGTTGAATGCTTGCAGCAATTGACAGCAAACGGTAGTCAGCAGCCGGAAGAACATATTTTAGAAAAGGCTGTCAGTTTAGCAATCGCAGCCTTAGAATGGGGGGATTTTCAAGACCGCTGGGAAATTGCTAAGGTATTGCCCAATCTGGGAAATGGCGCGATCGCACCTTTAATCGCCTTGCTTGAAGACGAAGATGCAGATACAGAGCCCCGGTGGTTTGCCGCCCGCATCCTCGGAAAGTTCGTGAAGCCTAGCTATCCCAAAGGCAATCGCCCGGAAGTGATGCAAGCTTTAGTAAAATTAATCGAAAATTCTGATGAAGAATTGAGCCAAATTGCGGCGGAAACTCTAGGAAATTTCGGCACGAGTGCGATCGAATCCCTGACAACTCTCCTACAACAAGCAGACTCGCGACAGTTTGCTACAGCAGCCCTCGCCCAAATTCGGCGCCCCGAAATTATCCCACCGCTGTTGAGTGTAGTCACGGATTCTCAAGTTGCGGTGCGTGCTTGCGCTATTGAGGCGTTGAGTAGTTTTCACGACTCTCGGATTCCGTCGGTACTGGTAGGTGCACTCAAAGATCCGGCGACAGCAGTCAGAAAGGAAGCGGTGCGGGCTCTTGGGGTGCGCGCCTATTTAGATGCAGAATTAGATTTAGTTAAGTTGCTCAAACCTTTGCTTTGGGATATCCGTTTAGAAGTTTGTCAGGAGGCGGCGATCGCAATTGGGCGACTGAAAACCGATGCTGCGGCGGCGGCTTTATTTGAATTGTTGCGATCGCCCGCAACTCCCCTTGAATTGCAAATCGAAACTGTGCGTGCCCTCGGCTGGAGTGAAACCGCTGCCGGTTTAGAATATTTGCAAAAAGCGCTGATCTGGCGATCGGCTGCTGATTTAGAAGGCGAGGTATTGACAAGTAATTCTGCAATTCCAATTATCGATGAACACCGATTAATTCAAAACAAGAATCCTGCTGTTTGTCAAGAGATTGTCACTGTTTTGGGGCGAGTGGAAAAGCCGGAATTAAAAACCAAAGCTGCTGAAATTGCGATCGATTTGCTAGAGGGCAATCATCCCGCCGTGCAGTCTTCCCAAATCAAACAATCTTTGGCTTTAGCGTTAGGACAATTAGGAGATATCAGAGCGGTAGATGTGTTGATTCAACTGTTGGCAGATGCCGATAACAGCGTCAGACTGCATAGTTTATCAGCACTCAAACGGCTGGGTGGGGGAGAGGTTCGGCAGCAATTAGCAAGTTTAGTCGATCGTCCAAGTCTCGAACCCAGATTAAAACAGGGAATTGCGATCGCCCTGCAAGAATGGCAAGAGAATTAGGATGCAATAGCAGAATTAAGAAAAGACGGCGAATAGAATTCGCGACTACACAAACGATGTCCGCCTCCGCGGACTGAAGAGGATAAGGTAATTTCAACCGGACACTCTTTAACCCGCGGAGGCGGGTTTTGTCTGTTTAGGCGCGGTTTCAACCGCCGTCTGTCTTCTTCTGTCAACTTTACCTCTTTTCAATAGGCAATCGCACCCCGAAAGTCGAGCCGAGTCCCAGGCCGGGACTTTGGGCCCAGACAGTGCCGCCGTGGAGTTCCACGAGATGGCGGACGATCGCCAATCCGATTCCCAGCCCGCCGTAATTGCGTGTATGACTGCTGTCAGCTTGGCGGAAGCGATCGAACACAAACGGCAAAAACTCCTTGCTGATGCCAATTCCCGTATCGCTAACGGCGATCGTCACAGAGTGAACCGGAGACGGAGACAACATGGCACTACCAGCCGATCGCGGTTCCCCCTCCTCCGAGAGCCTGATTTCCACGCTACCGGACGGTGGCGTAAACTTAATGGCATTCGAGACCAAATTCCACACTACCTGCTGCAAACGAGTAGCATCGCCCCTCACCAAGCTCACCCCTTCGCCATAAAAAGTCGCCAATTCAACTCCCCGAGCTTCAGCATCAGGGGCGAGCGCTTTGACTGCGGTTTCTACAATCGGCACCAAATCCACGGGGCGCAGCTTCAAACATACTTTGCCACTCACAATCCGGGAAACGTCCAGCAAATCCTCAATCATCTGAGTCTGCAACCGCCCGTTTCGCTCGATCGTCTCCAAACCCACAGCCGTTTTTTCGGCACTCAACTTGCGCTGTCGCAGTATCTGGGCCCAGCCGACAACTGCATTCAGAGGCGTCCGCAACTCGTGAGAAAGCGTTGCCAAAAACTCGTCTTTAATCCGGTTGGCCTCCGCTGCTTCCCGGTAAAGCCGCGCATTATCGATCGCCACCGCCGCATCCCGCGCCAAATCCGAGAGCAAAATCAAATCGCCCTCGCCGCAGCGGCGGCCGGACTCTCCGCACAGCAACGAAATCGCTCCCAGCGTCCGCCCGCGAGCGATCAGCGGCACGCAGATTGCCGACAGCGGGTTCTGGTAGCACAGCACTTCCAACAGTTCGTTGTCCGACAGCACCGCCTCGATCGCCCAATGCGGTATTTCTGGGTAGAGCTTCGATTCTCCAGTCCGCAGCACCTTTGCTACTCCGTGGCGTCCCTGGGGGTCTACCGGCAAACGGCGATTGATTTGCCACAACAGAGCGACTTTGCTCGGATCTGAGTGAGCAACTGCTTGCAAGCCGATCGAGCCGTCGGCCTCGATTAAATGCACGCAGCACCAATCCCCCAGCCCCGGTACTGCTAAATCTGCCAAATCTTGCAGCGCCTCTTGGTAATTCAAAGAAGCCGATGACAGCACAGCCAAAGCTCGGGCGCGCAAATCCGCTGTTTGGGCCGATCGCTGGCGATCGTCAATATCAGTAGAAGTCCCGAACCACTTGAGGATGTTTCCGTCAGCGTCCCGTACTGGCATGGCGCGACCCAGATGCCAGCGGTAAACCCCGTCAGATGCCCGTTTCAAGCGGTATTCCACCTCGTAGGTCTCCCCCATCTGCACCGACTCATTCCAGCGTTCCAGGGAATTTTTCAAGTCATCTGGATGCACCACTGGCTGCCACCCCCAGCCTTGAGTTTTTTCTAGGGTCAAACCGGTGTATTCAAACCAGCGTTGGTTGTAGTAGTCGATCCAGCCGTCAGGCCAAGCAGTCCAAACTATTTGGGGGATAGTTTCAGCGAGAATGCGGTACAACTGTTCGCTGGCTTCGGCTGCGCGGCGGGCGGTTTGTTCCCGCGCCCAAGCCTGATTTCGCTGTTCTTCGGCCTCTTTGCGATCGCTGATGTCGCTAATCACGCCGATCCATTTCCACGGATGGCCTTGTTTGTCAAGAACTACTTTGCCCCGATCGATCCAGTGGAGCAAGCCACCACCGGAGCATTGCACGCGGTATTCCTGAAAAAATGGGGCAGTCCAATTGTCTGGCGCGCTCAAATATCGATCGACTGCGGCCTCGATTTGCGATCGGTCTTCCGAATTTAAAATACTGTTCCAAGCTGCTCTCGTCCTCGGAAATCTGCCTTTTTCGTACCCCAAAATTTCATCTACACGACCAAACCACAGCACGATACCGGTCTCGATATCCCATTCGTAAATCAAATCGCTCGCACTTTCTGCCGCAATCCGAAACCGCTCTTCTGACTGTCGCAGCACTTCCATAAACTTAAAGCGTTCCGTCACGTCCAAAACCAGAGACAGCATCGAGATCAACTGTCCAGAATCGCTGTAAAAAGCCGAATTGTGCCACTCGCAATGCACCAAAGAACCCGACTTATCATAATTGCTGTTGCGAACGACATTGCACCGTTCGTGTTGGTTTTTCAAACTCTCAATTGCCGCTTGTACATCTTTCACATCGCCGTCAAAAATAAAGTTCCATTCGCTAAAATGCTTGCCTAAAACTTCTGTTGCCTTCCACCCAAAAATCTTTTCAGCAGCCGGAGACCACCCACTGAGGCGAAAATTTTCATCCCACTCAATCACAGCTAGGGGCGTATTTTCAAAATGAGAAGTGAGTTTTTGCAGGGCGTCGCGCAGGGATGCTTCTACTTGCTTGCGGTCAGTAATATCGCTAAAAGAAATAGCCATGCCATCGCCCAATTTAACGGTCACAATCCGAAACCAGCCCACAATGCCTTCGCTGTTGTAAGAAATCTCAGTATTGAGGGGAATTCCTGTTTCTACAACTTGCACGTAACGATCGAACAAACCGCTATCTTGATGACCGGGCAGGACTTGCAGCAATCGCTTTCCGACCAATTCTTCAGGAGTGCTTTGCTGAATTTTTGCCGCAGCGGGATTGACGTATTCCCATTCAAAATCGACAATTTTAGAGCCGTCACGAATGCTGCGAAACACGTTAAATCCGTCTAGAGATAATTCCTGAAAAGCGCGAAAGCGTTCTTCGCTTGCTTGCAGCTTGTTGGCAATTTCCAGCAGGAGTTGTTGGACTCCCTCCGACTGCGCTATTTCTAGGAGCAATTGCTGGTTAATTGGCCCGAGTTCGCTGCTGGGGGATGGGACGGGATTTTCAATGGTACAGCCAGCTTGCGGTCGATCGGCCTTTTGACTTTCCAGCGCTGTATTTGCTGCTAATTGTGTCGCCCGCGTCACCGCCAACACTTGAGAAAGCGAGGGCATCAATTGGGCCACAGCCCACACAGAAATGACAGCGGTAAAGGCAGCGAGCAAACTTGACAGCGCGTAGCTGGGATGAACCAGCATCGAAACTTGCATCAGGTGAGTTGTCCCACCGCAGAAAAACCCGAGTCCCAATAGGATAAAACCCTTGCTGGCAGGCACATCCCGCTGCTTCCTGGCAAAGTAGATCAGCATCGCTGGAATTGAGTAATAAGCCAAGGCAATTAACAAATCGCTCACCGCGTGCAGTCCCATTAACTGCAATTGCCACTCTTCCCATCCACCTTGGGGCATAAAATTGTGCTTAAATGACATAATCTTAAGAAAATTCTGCATTTCGCCTTTCCTGTGCGATCGATCGTACTTCCACTTGTGTTGCTGACCCGCTAATTCCTAGTCTATACACAAAAAAACAGAAAACAACAGTGACTTTAGGCAGGGATGAAAGTTCATCGGAGGTTTCAAACGGGCGGCAAGATTCGGACATTTATTGACAGTAATAGGGAGAGCCAGGTACTATAATCTTGAAAGATGTACGATCTAAAATGCTAGCTTTTAACTTTTAATCTTACATACAAACAAGTTAGCTAGAGTGATTGAGGAAACCCCTATGACAGTGCAATTCATTAAATCTGTTGAGTTACAAACTTAAAAACATCGAACGCTCAACTTTGCTGAATTAAATCGTTTTATCAATCAAGTTTTCCAGTCATATAATGGATTTAATTGGGAGCATCTCAGTTTTGCATTTACAGTGCTGTCGGGAGCTAAAAAAAGTTTCGTAGTACGGACTTCAGTCCGCTCTTTAAAAAATGCAGTGCTGTCGGGAGTTCAAAAAAGGTTCGTAGTACGGACTTCAGTCCGCTCTTTAAAAAATGCTTCTTGCAAAACAGAGATGCTCCCATTTAATCTCAGAGAATGGAATAGTCTAAGTCTAATTTAGCCTAATAAATCCTGACCGAGCAAATTAATTTGTAGAGCCAAGCATCCGCGCCTCTAGAACCAGAATCCAAACTAATCTGCACCTGTATCAAGACGTACTAAATTATTCTACTAAATCGGTTAAGGTCTCTAATGTCTCTGACGATCTCCCAGTCAAAGTTCTCAAACCATCTCGAATTAAACATCCATGCGCTTAGAGCAGCTTCAAGCATTTCTTTCAGTTGCTGAAACCGGTAGCTTTCAGCAAGCAGCCCGGAAGTGCGGCGTCACCCAATCGACTATTAGCCGTCAAGTGCAGGGACTTGAAGCGGAAGTGGGTTTGTCGCTGTTTCACCGCACCGCCCACGCCAAGCTGACAGTGGGAGGGGAACGCCTGTTACCTCACGCTCGCAAAATCTGTCAGAGTTGGCGAAATGCTGCGGTCGAATTGGGAGACTTGCTGGCGGGAAAACAGCCGGAACTTTGCGTGGCTGCGATTCACTCGGTTTGCGCTGCTTATTTACCGCCTGTGCTGCAAAGGTTTTGTCGCAGCTATCCTGAGGTGCAGTTGCGCGTGACATCCCTGGGAAGCGATCGAGCTTTGAAAGTTCTCAAAGACGGTTTGGTGGACATCGCGGTGGTGATGAACAACCGCTATTTTACTCAAGCCCCGGAAATGTTGGTTGAGGTGCTCTACAATGAGCCGATCGAGGTATTAATGGCCGCGAGTCATCCCCTGGCCCAGTACGATCGAGTACCTTGGCCGGAATTGATTTGTTACCCGCAAGTGGTGTTTAAGGACGGGTACGGAATGCAGCGCATGGTACAAGAGCAATTCGGACGCATCGGTGCTAAACTTCATGCTGTTTTGGAACTCAACACTCTCGATGCTTTTCGAGGCGTGGTGCGCCAGGGAGAATTGATTGCTTTGCTGCCGCATTCAGCTTTGCTAGACGCTAAGGCCGATCGCACTTTAGCAATTCGATCGATCGCTCTTGAGCGCCCAAATTCCAAGGTTTCGGCGATCCTCTTCGAGGGCTTCGCTAACGGACAATCGGCGATCGATCCGACTTGGACTCGCGAAGTGGTGTTGGTAACAACTCACGATCGAATGCAAATTCCGCCGATCGCCCATTTCTGGAATCTGGTACGGGAACTTGTACCACCATGTGATGTCATCAAAGTAGTAAAATCCGGAAATTAATACCTGTTTATAATTGAGATTTGAAATTTGAGATTTTATGGCGTTACGAATAACCAATAACGAATAACCAATAACGAATAACGAATAACCAATAACGAATAACCAATAACCAATGCCCAATGCCCAATGCCCAATGCCCGATGCCCAATGACCAATGACCAACTTCAATAATTATGAGTGACGCATTTAGAGAATTGCTACGAAAAATTGGCAGTGGAGTACACACAGGAGAAAACTTAACTCGATCGCAATCAGCAGCAGCCACGCGAATGATGCTGCTAGGAGAAGCAACACCGACTCAAATCGGAGCTTTCATGATTTCCCATCGCATCAAACGGCCCACCGGCGAAGAATTAGCCGGAATGCTGGATGCTTACGAAGAATTGGGGCCGATGCTTGCCCCTCCCAACCGAGAAAAAGGATTTGCCGTTTCTAGCGTCGCCGTGTTTGGCGTAGCCTACGACGGGCGATCGCGCACCGCTCCAATTAGCCCAATAACCGCCCTAATATTAGCCGCCTCTGGCGTCCCAACCGTCATGCACGGAGGGGAGACAATGCCAACCAAAGAAGGCATTCCCCTAATCGAAATTTGGCGCGGTTTAGGAGTTGACTGGAGAAAACTCCGTTTAGAAAAAGTCCAGCAAGTTTTTAACAGTACGGGTTTAGGTTTTGTTTACCTTCCCAAGCATTTTCCTCAAGCCGCGAGTTTAGTGCCCTACCGCCGCGAAATCGGCAAACGGCCGCCTTTTTCGACAATGGAATTGATGTGGTGTCCCTGCGCCGGCGACGTTAACGTCATCTCAGGCTACGTGCACCCGCCTACAGAGGGTATGTTTCAAGCAGCCTTTGAGTTGCGGGGAGTCAAAAATTATACCACAGTCAAAGGATTGGAGGGCAGTTGCGACTTGCCGCGCGATCGAACTGCAATTATCGGCATTGCTAAACCGGGCGCCGAGTTCGAGCGAGTGCTTTTAGCCCACGGAGATTACGGTTTTAGCAGTACAAATCCCGCCTTTGAATCAGCATCTGAGTTATTCAAACAAATGCAGGAAGTTTTGTTAGGAAAACCCTCAGAAATGATGCAATCTGCTATCTGGAACGGCGGATTTTATCTGTGGCGCAGCGGAATTTGTTTGGATATGGACTCTGGTTTGATTGAGGCAGAAACCTTATTAAGCAGCGGTCAAGTAGTGCAAAAACTTGAGGAAGTTAGCAAAGCCGTTAGTGCTTTGAATTGAGCACAATCAATCAGGTTGAGTGCTAATGACAGTTGACAGTTGACAGTTGACAGTTGACAGTTGACAGTTGACAGTTAACCGTTAACTAATGACCAATGCCCAATGCCCAATGCCCAATGCCCAATGCCCAATGCCCAATGATTAACCATAAAATAGCAGTAATTGTGCTCGCAGGCGGTCAAAGTTCGCGGATGGGTACAGATAAATCTCTCCTAGAAATTGAGGGTAAAAGCCTGTTGCAGCGGGCGTGTGAGGTTGCAGCAGCCTTAACGCCAGAAGTGTATGTTTTGACTGCTTGGCCCGATCGCTATCGATCGACCCCAACCCAAAAATCCCAATTTCTGGTAGAGTACAATCCGGGTTCCGGCCCCTTAGTGGCATTAACTCAAGGACTGACGGACATTTCTGCCGACTGGATTTTGCTATTAGCTTGCGATTTGCCCTTATTAGATTCCCGAATCATTGATAATTGGGCGAGTAAGTTAACAGAGTTTCCCCCATCTACCTTAGCAGTTGTCCCCTATCAAAATTCGCGCTGGGAGCCATTATGCGGTTTCTACCGCAAACAATCTCTGTCCAGCTTGCAAAGTTTTATTGACAAAGGGGGACATTCATTTCAACAGTGGTTAAATCAAATCCAAGTAATCCCTCTACCCGTAGGGGAACGAGAAGCAGTCATGCTATCGAATTGCAATACACTAGAAGAATTTGAGCAATTAAAAGGTAAAATGGTTGACAGTTGACAGTTGACAGACTAATGACTAATAGGGTTCGCGAGCGGGGACGCTCGCACTAATAACTAATGACTAATAACTAATGATTAACGAATATTGGTTACTCGATCGCGAAATCACATTCCTCAACCACGGTTCCTTTGGAGCCTGTCCGATTCCCGTACTGGAAGCGCAAACCAGTTTTCGAGAACAACTGGAAAGAGAACCATTGCGCTTTTTAATGCGGGAATTTGAGCCGCTGTTAGATAACGCCAGAAATCAGTTAGCCACCTTTATTGGTGCAGGCGAAGAAGAATTAGCCTTTGTGCCGAATGCTACCACTGGAGTCAATGCCGTTTTGCGATCGCTCTATTTTAGTCCGGGCGACGAATTGCTAACCACAAATCAGGAATACAACGCCTGTCGCAACACACTAGATTTTATCGCAGAGCGCACAGGCGCCAAAGTAATAGTAGCAGAAATACCATTTCCCATTGAATCGCCAGAACAAATTATTGAAGCAATAATTAAGTGCGTTTCCCCGCAAACAAAATTAGCCTTATTAGACCACATTGTCAGCCAAACAGGTTTAATTTTTCCCATCAAACAGTTAGTCGGCGAATTAGCTAATCGCGGCGTAGATGTATTAGTAGACGGAGCTCACGCACCGGGAATGGTAGCACTGAATTTAGAAGAAATCGGCGCCGCTTACTACACAGGAAATTGCCACAAATGGCTGTGCGCGCCGAAAGGTGCAGCTTTTCTGTACGTGAGGCGAGACAAACAAGATAGCATTCGGCCAACTACCATCAGTCACGGCGCCAACTCACCGCGCGCCGACAAATCACGCTTTCAACTAGAATTTGACTGGATGGGAACAGTCGATCCAAGTCCCTATTTGTGCGTACCTGTAGCCATTGATTTCATGGGTTCTTTGTTGAGTGGCGGCTGGCCGGAATTGATGGCAAAGAATCATGATTTAGCATTGGCTGGGAGACAAATATTAGCAGATAAATTAGATTTGCCGCTGCCTTGTCCCGATGAAATGGTAGGTTCTATGGCTGTTATACCACTAGCCGACGAACAGCCTGACGCCGCTGCAACGGGTGGAATTCCACCATTGCAAGAGGTGCTGTGGCAGATTTTTAAAATAGAAGTGCCGGTTATTCCTTGGCCAGATTCTAGCAAGCGGCTGGTGAGGATTTCAGCTCAATTTTATAATACCTTGCCACAGTATGAATATTTAGCGAAAGCGCTAGCTGAGCTAACAGGAAATTCAGCGGGAGATTCCCAAAAAACCTAAACCTTAACTATAGTAATCCTCAAAAAAAAGGTACGTTGTTGGGCTTGGGCCCTCCGAAAAAAGGTACGTTGTTGGGCTTGGGCCCTCCGAAGATTTGTGATCTACCAACTTACCCAACAACAGCTTTTACCAAATATACCTAAATACGCTTGGATTAAAGCTTTCAAATGAGTTTAATCTCACGAATTTACAGGAAATACAAGCATCTTTTAGCAGCCTGACTATTCTTAAATGAACCGTATTGGTCTACAATCTACGGTAAGAGGGCTGAAGCCCAACAACGTACCTTATCTTTCTGAGAGCCACTATATCAAAATAAATATTGCAAAAAATTATATTTAAAATATTCACTATCTAAAATTAAGCAACTAATACGAATCCTAAAAAAACTGGCAAAATATTATAAATAGTATGCGAGCATCTGTAGGGATACGACAATACCGTCTAGTTCACAGAACTGCGAGTTTTAATAATTGGTACAAGATTAAGAATTGTAGCAATTTATTTTAAATTAGCATTAAAACACGGTACGAAAATCGGATTTTACACAACTTCCGCTGCACCGAATATAATGTATCAAGACTTGTATTTATATCCCCAAAAAACAAAATAAAAAGAGGAGAATACGATGTCAAATGCCATGATGGTAATTTTCCCCTATCGCGAACAGTACACCTGGGTTTTTGACGACGAGCGAGCCGGACTTGTCCGAGAACCATTTGTTCAGGGCGTCCCCGAAATGATTAACGTACTTGTCGCAGACATTCCCAACGCCGCTCAAGGTTTCCGACTATTATTTTCAGCCAATCCATTTCCCGGATATCAAGCAGAAATGGCTTGGTTTAAAACAGAATACGGCGGAAACTGGTATCGGTGGGAAGCCGAAAATCTCGAAGGCTGGCTTTGTCCGGCTTTGTTTAAATACTTTCTAGAAGCACCGCCCAAGTTTTATTGCAAAGCTGAAAAAATGTAATAATCAAGAGCAAGTCAATGAAAAACTTGTCAATCTTTAAGAGAAACTTTGTTAAACCAGCCGATCGCAAATCTAGACAAAAGCTCAAATTAGCACTATGTATATTTGGGCTATTTGTGCTAATTGTCACAGCAGCCATCTCCGCAGGACTCGGGGCAATTACCGCCCTCTTAGCACCCGTGGAACCGCAAATGATTAGCAAAGTCCTAGACGCTACAGGCTTTAACTATATATCATCCAACCGCTCTGGATACCGCCTCTCGCGGCCTGTTAATATCTTAATCCTCGGAATTGACCGCGTACCCGGATCTGTCCCCAATTCCCGCAAGATTTTTAACGGCCGCAGCGATACAATACTCTTATTCCACCTCGATCCTAGAGAGAAATCTATTAGTTTGCTTTCAATTCCGCGAGATACAAAAGTCGAAATTCCCGGAATTAGCTTCAGCAAAATTAACGAAGCAAATGCCAGAGGAGGAGCAGTTTTGGCGGCGCGATTGGTGAGCACTATCGCCAACAATGCAACAATTGAAAGATACGTGCGAGTCAGCAGCGTTGCGTTTCGGGAATTAGTCGATTTGTTGGACGGAGTTGAGGTATTTGTACCTCGGGCGATGTCCTATACAGATAAAGCCCAAAAGTTAAGCATAAATTTAGCACAGGGATGGCAAAATCTCAACGGAGAAGAAGCAGAACAATTGGCTCGATTTCGCAACGACGGTTTGGGAGATATCGGCCGAATTGGGCGACAGCAATCTTTAATTCAAGCTATTCGCAACCGCCTCGCAAGTCCATCAGTATTGGTGCGATTGCCACAAATTGTGCGATTGATGCAAAAATATGTAGATACAAACCTAAATTTTGAGGAAATATTGACGATCGCAAATTTCGGTTTGCAATTGGAGCGAGATAATTTTAAAATGGTGATGTTACCGGGACGCTCTAGCTCATCACAAGGGGATTTGAGGAGTTATTGGATTGTCGATGTTGCTGGGCGCGATCGCATTATGACACAATATTTCAAACAAGGCGCAGCGGATTTTGCCCAAGGGCGAAACGCCAATCCCAGCCAGCCGGTTTCACCCAGCAGCCTCAAAATCGCCGTCCAAAATGCTTCTAGCAACCCAAAAACCGCCAAAACCGTCGCTGAATTTCTCAGAAAAAAGGGCTTTTCTAACGTATCTGTAGTCAAAGATTGGCCCGACAAGCAACGTCAAAGTCAAATTATTGTACAGCAAGGCGATTTAGAAGCAGCAAATCTTCTGCAAAAAACTTTAGGCTATGGTAAAATAGAAGCATCTTCTACTGGTGAAATTGAATCTGACTTGACACTTCGCGTCGGCGAAGATTTGGTAAAGCGATTTAATTAGTTATTAGTTATTAGTTATTAGTTATTGGTTATTAGTTATTGGTTATTGGTTATTGGTTATTGGTTATTTGTTGCTTGCAATGCCCTGTTTTCCCTTCTTCCCAATGCCCAATGCCCAATGCCCAATGCCCAATGCCCAATTCCCCATTCCCAATTCCCCATTCCCAATTCCCAATTCCCCATTCCCTATTCCCTATTCTCATCATCATGAAAAGTCTATTCCGAATTTTACTGAGCCTAATTATAAGTGTAGTGTTAGCCTTTGGGTGGGTAATGCTGAGTGCTACTCCGGCATTTGCGCTACCAAAAAAAAATATTAATTACACAAATATTAACTTGTCCGATCGCGATTTCTCCAATTCTGACTTAGCGGGCGGAACATTCGTCGCCGCCGAGATGCGGGGAACCAACTTTCAAGGCGCTGATTTAACCAATGCGATTTTGACTAAGGGAGTTTTGTGGAAGGCCAACTTGTCAGGTGCAAATCTGTCCGGTGCTTTAGCCGATAGAATTACATTCGACGGCGCTAATTTGACGAATGCTAATTTCACCGAAGCAATTATGACTCGAAGTCGTTTTTTTGATGCAGCCATTTCCGGGGCTGATTTTACCGACGCAATTATCGATGCTTATCAAGTAACAATGATGTGCGAAAAAGCCGATGGTGTCAATCCCGTGACGGGAGTTTCTACGCGAGAAAGTCTGGGATGTTCGTAGAAATTTTGATTTAAATAAGGCTGACGCGCCAGGGCGAGAAACCGGGTTTCTACGAGTTTTTTGGTTTAGTAACAATCAATCTCCAAAGAAACCCGGTTTCTGAGTTCAGCCTGTACACTCTTCGGCTAGAAACCGGGTTTCTACGAGTTTGTTAGTTTAGTAACAATCAATCTCCAAAGAAACCCGGTTTCTGAGTTCAGCCTGCATCACTTACATCCGTTACGTTCGCTACATCCCGCATATTGCTCGTTGCGGAAATTCCTTTTATCGAGCGCGACAAATGCCTGTATTTGCAGTACCCAATACCAAGTCAGAATTCAACAATAAATCTAAATCAGTGTCGGGATTAACAGCATACAAATCGACTTTATCTCGACCCAAAAATACCCCAACCAAAGTACCGACTCCTGCGCCGCCGAGTACCTCTTCAGTGGCGATCGCCCGATCGCCCGTAACTCCCGCAATCGCCGCCGCCGCTGCTGCACCCAAAGCCGTGTTCTTAATCAGATTACCAACATTCACGCCCTTAGTCACAGTTTCTTTGCGAGTAATCACCTGCGAAGTAGCATTCAGAGGAACTCTGCTACCGTTGATGATACTTAACTCTTGCGCCACAAACTGAACGCCCTCAGCAGTCGATCGCAATTCGCCACTAATTTTCGAGCCTTCGGGTATCATAACCTTGCCATTACTTCCTGCGATATCCGCAGCCACAGTCAGCGTAATCGGAGACTTGTCATTGGGGGCGAGCAAAATTTTGCCTTTGGCGTACTCGATGGGAATAGTCACCCCGCTGGGGATTTTCACAGCAACACTCTGGCCAATATCAATCTTAGCAATGTAAGGAGAATTAATTGCTCTTGCTTGATTGGTACTGACTAATGTTTGATAGATAAAAGCAGCTACTTCCGCCCGCGTGGCTGACTGGTTTGGCTTCAGGGATTTAGGATTGGGATAGCTGACAACCAACTGTTTTTCAGTAGCAGCAGCCACACTTTTCACAGCATAACTTTGAATTTCACCCGCATCATTATAGTAGCTGAGAACATCTTGAAAATTGCAAGCAGGCTCATAACCCAGCCCGTTATTTAAAGCCACTACAACTTGAACGCGAGGAATCTGCTGTGATGGCCTGAAAACATTGCCGGGGTAGCCAGACATCCATCCCATTTCATAAGCTTCGGCGATCGCCCCCCGCGCCCAAAAATTAGACGGAACATCGACAAAACCTATAGCAGCGCGAGTTTTCGCCTTTTTCACAGAACGGATCATTGCCGCGAATTCCGCCCGCGTTACCAGTGCATCCGGGCGGAAAGTGCGATCGGGAAAACCTTTAATAATGCCTCTTTCTGACAAATCTTGAATAAAGTCTTTCGCCCAATAGTTATTACTAACATCCGAAAAAGCTGTTTCAGCAATAGCAGGCGCAGGAGTCAGCATCGGCGCTGCGGTTCCGGCAACGGTTGCCAATGTTAATATAACAGATGTGCCGAATTTAATGCGTTGAGATACAGACATTTTTGATTCTCCAATTTACACAAGTTTTTTATTGAGAAAAAAGCAAGCCTTTATCCGGCTATTTATCGTTGATTGATTCTTGCCTAGCTTGCTCTTGTGCTCAGTGATGTCATCATTATTAAATGCTTTTATTTGTGGCGAGGGGAAGATACGGTCTTTTAAAATAAATATTTTTATGCTGGTTGGTCGATTTTAAAATGCTTAAATTCCTTAAAATCCTTATGTTGCTTATCTTCCTTATCTACCTGGAACTTATAAAGGTACGTAAAAGGTATGTAGTTGCGCTTCAGCGCTCTTTTGGGATATCGGAAAGAGCGCTGAAGCGCAACAACGTACCTAGAGCAAGGTATGTAGTTGCGCTTCAGCGCTCTTTTGGGATATCGGAAAGAGCGCTAAAGCGCAACAACGTACCTAGAGCAAGGTATGTAGTTGCGCTTCAGCGCTCTTTTGGGATATCGGAAAGAGCGCTGAAGCGCAACAACGTACCTAGATTAATGACTAATTGAAAAGAGCGCTAAAGCGCAACTACGTACCTAGACTAATAACTAATGACTAATAGCGAGTAGCGGTTCCCAACTTGTCACATCTTCAAATAAACATTGATAACCGACTTCATTGGGATGGAGACCATCCGAAGTCAGACAAGAACGCCACCAAATATTACCGCGATCGATCCATTTATCAAAAATATCTAAATAGGGAATTCCCCGTTCCAAACAAGCTAACTTTGTGGCTTCTTTATAGCGATATTGGTCAGCGTGATTGTAGTACAAACAATCTTGAAAAGGCATTTTGCTTTCATCCACCGGCACCATCCCGACAAATATCACCGGACAAAGTTGTTGCGATAAATTTAACAAATTATCCAAAACAGTTTTAAAATGTTCAAAATCAGTATAACTGCGCCCAGTAGGCGATTGCACTCTCGCCGTATCGTTGAGGCCTACCGACAGTATGATGGCATCCGGGACGCGGTTTCTGAGCTCGCCCCGGTGCCGAAACTCGTTTTCGAGGCGCTGGGCGACTTGATACGTGCGATCGCCCCGAACGCCCAAATTGTATAAAACGTGTCCTGCACTCTCCGTTAACATCCACTGTCGCCGCAATCTTTCCACCCAACCCCCGCCTACACCGTCGCCGAAACCGTAGATTAAACTGTCGCCGAAAGCAACCAATTTGAGAGGATGAGAATTTACCTGATGCAAGTGACCAAAGGAATAGGCTGTTGTTGCCTGCATAAGCAATGATACTCAGTTAGTAATTTTGAATCTTCGCATACTAGACTAGAATGTAACATTAGATAAAGTAGGTAATCTCATGGTTAAGCGTCCAACCTTCGATTCAACTCAGCTAACCCGTCGGGCAGAAGAGTTGATCGGTGCTGCATCCAATCGCTATCGGATTACGGTGCAAGTGGCGAACCGCGCCAAACGCCGTCGCTATGAAGATTTTGACAATATGGACGACCATCAAATGATGAAACCTGTGATGCGGGCGATATTTGAGATGTCGGACGAACTCACTCAGCCGGAAATTATCGGGGATATCTAGACTTGGGGAGTTTTGAGTTTTGAGTGGTGAATTTCAACAATTTTTGTTAATTCAAAACTCAAAACTTTCTTCAACCAGACTGGCGCGACTGGCAGAAAAATCCGGTTTATTTTTAGCTTTCAAACGAGTGCTAGCCGGAGACCAAGTTACATCTATATACGCAAGCAAGTTACATCTATATACGCAAGCGAGCGGGACGCTCGCACTGCGAAGAAACGCTTTTTACCAAATCGGGATGCTCCCAACCGGGTTGATTTTCGTAAATCCTAAGATGAGAGATTAGGATATAGGCTGGTAGGTGAGTTTAGGAAATTATTCTATTTTTGAATTGAAATTATTGTCAAAACCGTGAAAAAGAAATTCAAGCTGGGCTTCAGTTTTCTGTTAGTTACTTTGAGTGTGGCGATTTTTACGCTTTTGAGTGGGGTATTGGAATCGGGTAAATTAAGTGTGTCGGCTTTGGAACCTTCGCTGCTGCGTGGTTCTGGGTCTAGAGGACTGGTTGCTCAACAATCGGCGCCACAGCAATTGAGGGCGCAAGATGCGTGGAAATTGGTGTATGAAAAAGTGCCGGATTTGCCGATCGAGAATAACTACATTTCTAAGGAAACCGGCAAAGTAGATCCCAACAATACTTTAGTTGGGCGCTTGATTAGATATCATGTGTTTGTCAAAGGACGGCCGCCGAATTACCGTTTTGATTGGAAGTTGAGTTTAGCTGACTATCTGGGGGCGACTCCCGATTATTTGGTGGAAGGCGTGTATCCGGGAAAAGATGTTTTGCGAGAAAATCCGATGGAACGCGATCGCGCTGCTATTCAAAGTTTAAATAGAAAACAGCGGGATGCTTTGGTTCAAGCTTTGGTTGATGTTTTTACCGAGAATTCGGGGCCATCGCGCACACCGGCGGCGGGCGAAACACCAAAAGGGCGATCGACTTCCCCGGAAATACCGCAGCCACAGCCGGGAGATGCAAAGTTGCTGACACCGTAAGCTTGAAGGAGGCCTAGAAACCGGGTTTTTGGCTAATCTGCCTGGTGTAACGCGTCTTTTCGGCATAAACAGATTGGTTCGTAGTGCGGACTTCAGTCCGCAGCGGGAGAGCGGACTGAAGTCCGCACTACGAACCGTTGTTGTTATCGTAATCGACTGGACATGATATAAGCCATAAAATCACCTAATCAATCTAAAATCCAAAATCCAAAATCTAAAATCGCCAGATGGAACGTGTAATTAAGACTGGTGCGGGCTGGCGTTTGGGATGGAACCCAAACGCAGAAGAGTTTCAGGGTTTGGTGGCTGGGGAAGGTTGGGCGATCGAACTCACCGAAGCCGAGTTAAACGATTTTTGCCGGTTGTTGGGACAATTAGCCGCCACAATGAGTCAAATGGCCTCTGAGTTAATGGACGAGGAAAAAATCGCCATTGAAGCCGAAAGCGACTTGTTGTGGGTGCAGTTAGAAGGCTATCCCGAAGCTTACAGCGTGCAGTTGATCTTGAATGCTGGTAGGAGGTGCGAGGGTTTTTGGCCGGCGGCTGCGGTTCCGAGTTTGGTGCAGGCAACCAAAGTTTTAAAAGTTTTTTGACTTTTTCTGAGATTCTATGCTAAGCTGTTAAAGCTGTCGGGGCGTAGCGCAGCTTGGTAGCGCACTACTTTGGGGTAGTAGGGGTCGTGGGTTCAAATCCCGCCGCTCCGATTGTGATAAAGATCGTGATAAAACCTTCTCAAACGAGAAGGTTTTGTTGTTTTTAGCAGTGACTCTTGGTATTGCTGAGTTCGTGACAGTGGAGTACAAAACGTCATCCTCTGGATCCTCTTTTAGGCAAAACCAGGAAATTTCTCACTCAAACTTTGAGAGAAATAATACTGACACCAAAATTCTGCTACTTCTAACAACATCGGTACAGATTTAGGAGTTATACCTGAACCATACTCCGGGGCATAACTTTCTACGTATTCTTTAGCTAGTTTATAGATCCAATAAGGAAAATCGTTGTCTGTGAAACAACGCAGTGCATAGTCTAATTTTAGTAAATTTCCACTGCGGACAAAATGTACTGTTCCCCAGGCAACATTACGACGATCGTCTCCTTGTAGGCTATTAATTGTTCTCAATAACTTACGGATAGATTGCTCGCCTTCATTACTAGGATTTTCCAGGTGAATTTCCATTTTGGCGATTCCTTCAGCTATTACCTGTTTGTGCTGTTCCCATTCTTCCTCGGTATAGTGTTCGGGACAAGTAGCTTGATTCATCTCGTGTTGTACTCGCTGAGAAATGTACAGCGCAAATTTTTCGGCCGCAACTCGATCGGTACACAAACTTTTGATACTTGTCAGTCTGGTTATGGATATAGCAAATCGAGTTTTTTCAAGTTCCTTGGCTGTTTGAACCCATTTCTTGATTTTAGTGGCAATAGGAGTTAGTGAACTTTTTGGTTTCATTTTAATTGATAGAATGCACAAGTTTTGTCGTAGGTTTTTTTAGATTGTACACAAACCTATGTCATAGATGGCGATCGCCATTTCGGTTATTTTCCGGGAATTTTGCTGTGACTCGGGCGATCGTAGTGTCGGAATGTGCTGTTAAATGTTGTCGAATGCCATCTCGTCAATTATTCCATTGTTTTTGTCATAACTCCTCCTCAATCTCCACATCTACCGCTTCTAACTCAGCTTCCAACTGCTCAAAAGTCGGCAAACTCCCCTGTAACTGTTCCGGTAAAGTCTCCCGCAATTGATAAGTCGAAACCCCGATCGCCTTATTCATGTCTCGCAAAGAATATTCCACAATCTTCTGCTTTTTATTCTTGCATAAAATCATCCCAATAGTCGGCATATCGTCCCGGTGTTTGAGTAAATCATCCACAGCCGAAACGTAAAAACTCATCTTTCCCGAAAATTCCGGCTTAAACGCTTCCACTTTCAAGTCAATTACCACAAAACAACGCAAACGTAAATGATAAAATAATAAATCAATATAAAAATCTTCCCCTTCAACCTCCAGGTGATACTGACTCCCGACAAAAGCAAACCCTACCCCCAACTCCAGCAAAAAATCGCGGATACGTTCAATCAAAGCCTGCTCTAAATCGCGCTCTTTTGCTGCTTTACCTAAACTGAGAAACTCAAAATTATAAGGGTCTTTAAATAACTGTTGAGCCAGTTCTGATTGAGGATTTGGCAGAGTGCGAGAGAAATTAGTATCAGCTTTCCCTTGCCGCCGGTATAGTCTACTTTCTATCTGATGAACTAACACATTTCGACTCCATCCTTGCTCGATAGTTTGGCGAATGTACCACTCGCGCTCAACCCCATCTTTCACACTATCCAAAATGCGGATATTATGGCCCCAAGGAATTTGTGCAACAACCTGCTGCACAAATTCAAAATCTGGGTAAGTTTCCGCAAAACTCCTCATATATTTCAGATTGCGAGATGAAAAACCCTTCATCTCAGGAAAAGCTTTTTGCAAGTCAGCAGCCAAAGTGTCTATAACTTTAGTACCCCATCCTTGCTGCTGTTGCCGATTTAAAATATCCTGTCCAATTTGCCAATAAAGCAACACTAATTCTCGGTTAACAGAAACTGCTGCCCGTACTTGAGCATTGCGGATGCGTTCTTTCAGTTCCCGCAGGAAAATATTATAATCTTCTGGAATTGATAAACTATCCACCATAGCTTAACCCCCACATATTTTCTTGAATCAGCGTGGTTTTATAGTCAGGATAGGAAATATAAAACTACGAAAAGTATAGCCGATCAATGTATGTAGTTGCGCTTCAGCGCTCTTTGCTAATCTTATAAAGAGCGCTGAAGCGCAACTACGTACCTAAGTTGTCCTAAATATTTTCAATCTTGAGCAATAATTAAACAATCACTGCCAACTTTCGACAGAAAATCAGGAAATGCTGCTGTGGGGCTGCTATCTTTGTTTACAACTCTGCGGAGTGTATAGCCTTTTTCAGGAGCTCTGCCGAAAAACGAGTTTCTGCGATCCCAGATATCCCCATTGGGAGTGTTCGGATCGCGATCGATCAAAAAATCCATAATCCACGGCGGTACAGACAATCCAAACGCGATCGGCGTGATGTGCCCGTGCTGCAAAGTTGCATCTGAGAAGCGAAACAAGTAGCTGAAGCGAGAAAATTTGACGGCATAAAGTAACATCCGTCCCGCCATTGATGAATGAAATGTCCAGACAACTGGTTCATAAATCCGCAGCAATAATGTTCGTTGGCCAGGATTCCATTCTGAATTGTACATCGTCAGACAATAGTCTGGCAAAATATTCCCGTCCATAAAGAAGATACCTTGCAGGGCTTCTGGAAACTCCGGTGGATGTTCTGCTTTCATCCAGGTTGCGATGTCTTTTAGTTTCTTTGTTTCAATTAACATGGTATTATTTAACCTCTAAAAAATTGTGATTTAGTCTCTGGTTATATACCCCCTTGAGTTCGTTGTGTAACAGGCATCTTGCGTGTTTTTTAAGGGCGGGCGGGACGCCCACTTTACAAGCAATTTGATGTGTTGTGGAACAGGCATCTTGCGTGTTTTTTAAGGGCGGGCGGGACGCCCACTCCACAAGCAATTTGATGTGTTGTGGAACAGGCATCTTGCCTGTTACGATCGCCGAACTTTACCAACGGTACTAATGACATCCACCAGCATCTTCAGTGCGATATCTTTAGCTGGGCAAATCCGTCCCGCACTCCGATCGCCCACCGAATGAAAACCCATATGATAAGGGCACAAATTCTCGCGCTTAGCGTTGAATTCGTACACCGTAGAACCCCAGAAACTCGCGTCTAGATGCCCCAAACTGAGCGGTATCAGTACCTTGGTTCCGGCGGGAAAAGTGCGCTGTCTGCCCCCTACCGTGGCGGTAAATGGCTCTGTCGCGACTCGGTGGGTGGCGCTGACGGGAGCCCAGAGGCGCCCGCATTCCAACAGGAAAAGCTCGATCGACTGGCGATCGTCCAAATCGAGATCGTCCCAAAACTCAGTCGGATTAATTTGAGCCGTCTGTGTTCCTTTATACGCCGGGAGAGGGCGGTATCCCATAGCTGTGTAGCCTAGGTGCAGGGGGCCTTGCAGTCCCGCTATCCCCATAATTGCTGTCATCAGCTTTGCCAATTCCCGCCTAGTCATGCCGTTGTTTTCCGAGCTCACCTCGAAGTCGGCTAGGGCAGGAGAATTTTCGTAGATAGTCGCCGCGCGCTCGATTAAAGCCGACAAATCCCCGTGTCCAAACAGGTTCAGGCTTTGCAGCAGGCTGCCCGCGACGGCGAAGTAGTGCGCTGGGCTTTGGCGGATGTAATGTAAATCGGTGAGAAGTTCGATCGCAGACTTGTCATCTGGGTTAATCCCAAAAATTACGTAGTGCAGGTATGGAACTAAAAATCCCATCCAACCGCGCCTGACATCGGTAAAAAATGTTCCCCCCGCACCGTGCGGCATCTCGGTATAATCTGATGCTAGGCGATCGAGCAACCGCCTGCTGATTTCGTCTTCTTGGCGATCGGTTGTGGCGCTGTTGAAAAGATACTTTTGCATACAGCTTCGGAATGCTGCGTGGTTGCTGCTACCGTCTGGTTCGCGATCGGACAAAGACAGCAGGAAAAGGTTCCTACCGCCGACATCTTGGTTGGGGGAGAGATCGGCATCGAGCACAGAAGTACCCAGCCGCCATCCGCGCGCCTGAGGCGATGTGAGTGCTTCTTCGAGTGTTGCAAATTCTCCCATCACGACTTGTCCCGCGCAGCAAAAATTAGCCCCGAAAGCCAGCCGTTTTATTGGCAAATAGGTGGGTTCGTTGGCAATTAAACCCTCTATAAGACTGATTATCGGCAGGAACGTTTTGCTGAGGCTTTCTGTCGGATTTTCCAAAGTCCAAGTCTGAAACTCATGCAGTGCCGGGTTCATAAATGATGAGAAGACACCTTCTAAATTTAGGTTCGTCATAATTAAGATACTTTTTGCTAAAAGTTGCTAAACTTTAAAATCAATTGTCTTTGATTGATTAGTACGAGCGGCATCGATCGATAGTTAACTTAATATTTATGCCGTTTGCCCTTGGGTAAAACCGGAAGATTTCTCTAAACATTAAGAAACAGATATATAGTTATACCAATTTTACATCAAGTTAGATATAGCCTTTCTCAAAAAAGTGAGGTATGCCCGCTAGTCTTATGCCCTATGCCCCATGCTCTATGCCCCATGCCCATGAGTACCTCATATGAGAGCTTGAAAGGCTATAGAATAAAGATACTGTTGAGAGGTCATGAGTTATGGCACACTGATTCTGGCGATCGTAGAAAGTGCACAGAGCAAGCGAGCAACAACTAAAAAACAGTCGCACCGCTCAAGGGAGAAGTATTTCTGACACTTGTGGAATTGCATGAACGACTGAATCTTGTTCTGCAACAAATCACACCTGAATAAATTTGTTCGCTATCTTCTTACAATTTAATTTTTGAATCTTTATTCGAGGCAGCTTCATATTAAATTGCTATCAAACATCTCTTTCAAACTTGATAGATCGAAAATTTTTGTGCCTTTATAGTCAAAATATTTTCCTTCTCGATCGACTAAAACTGTTTTAATTTTAAGCTGCTTAGCCCCTTCGATATCGTCTTCGATTGAGTCACCAACCATTAACACTTGTGATGGTTCTATATTTAAATCATCTATAACAAATTTAAAAACTTTAGAGCTAGGTTTGCCAAAACCAATTTCTTCACTAATATAGATTTTGTTAATATATTCCTCTAATTTTAATGCCTTGATTTTGTCCCTTTGTCCGTCGGAAGGTCCATTTGTAAGAATAGCGGTATTAATTTCTTTTTTTCGTAAATCTTTTAGCGATGGAATAACATCATCAAATAATGTTATTCCGTGATTTGCCTCTTTCATATAAATATCATTTAGTGCTGAAGAAAACGCTAAACGATTTTCGCGTTCGCCTGGTATAACATCAGCATAGCGACGCAACCTATACTCGTCCCTAGAAATAATTCCCTTAACAAACTGTCGGAACAAGGTAGGCTCTATCAAGCTATAACTATTCCAAAATTGATTAACATCTATGCCAGATGATTCAAGAACTCGATTAACAAGACTGATTGCATTTTTTTTAGCTTTCTGATAATCACAAAGTGTATCATCTAGATCGAAAATGACATATTTTATTCTATGCAACTTCATGTAAAATTGGTATTTTTTATATCGATCTGTTTAAAGTCTAAAATCCCAAATAAAATGACGCCCGCGAAAGTTTCCTAGCAGTACAAAAGCACTTTATCGGAAACCCGCGGGCGTCAAAATCAAACAAACTTAAATCTTAGAACAGACCCAGCGTGAAAGATTTGTCGATCGGGAAAATAGCACCAATACCCAACCACAGAGTTACCGCAGTTCCAAAAAGGAAGACTGTAGTAGCAACAGGGCGGCGGAACGGATTTTGGAACTTGTTAACATTCTCGATGAACGGAATCAAAATCAAGCCAACTGGAACACCGGCCATGCAAGCAATACCCAACAATTTGTTAGGCAAAACGCGCAGGAGTTGGAACACAGGCCACAAATACCATTCCGGAAGAATTTCTAGCGGAGTAGCAAAAGGATTGGCAGGTTCGCCAATCATAGCCGGGTCTAGTACAGCCAAGCCGACGCACAGAGAAATCGTTCCCATGATCACAATTGGGAAAACGTAGAGCAAGTCATTGGGCCAAGCTGGTTCGCCGTAATAGTTGTGACCCATGCCCTTAGCGAGCTTAGCGCGTAGCTCTGGATCGCTCAAATCTGGTTTTTTGATAATAGACATAGTGAGAGTGTTCTCCTTTTAGTTTTGCCCGGGCCTGGCATTCCGCTGTATTCGTTAGTCCGAATCAGCGGGGCGATCGCACGAAGTATTGACCGTAATAAATATCTTGACATCCTCACCGCCGTAAAACGGACGGTGATTCCTAAACCTCACGATTTAGGTTTCTGCTTCATCGCAACTGCCTCCACCCTAGGCGCGAGTTTATGGCCTTACGTTCGCTCCACAGACTATCCCCGCAAGCCTTGCGGTTCTTGTGTGTCGAAATCCAAAAAAGGAGTTCTCATTTTTTTGGTTGATTCTAGGGGTGGACTGTCCATTGCCCTATCCTCTTTTCCCGGTCTACCGATTTGTCTGCGCCACCAGTTTTACTGGACTTCGCTCGTTAGGCTGTCTGAATCCATCGTCTCGGGTGGGTCAAGGACCACCTTAATTATACTGAAAGATTTGTAAAGCCGTCCTGGAAGGACGGGGTTTCAAACCCAATTTTCTGATGAGAGATGAATTCTGAATTTTCAACCCAAAATTCCGCAGGGGGGCAAAAAAATACCTCCCCCACAACTCAAAATTTACAATGGGCCAGAAATGCCTTGCTTGCGAATCATCAAGAAGTGAGCCAGCATGAAGACGATAATCAGCCAAGGCAACACAAAAGTGTGCAAGCTGTAGTAACGAGTCAAAGTGCCTTGACCGACGCTGACACCGCCGCGAAGCAGTTCTACCAGTGTAGAACCGACAAAGGGAATGGCTTCTGGTACGCCGGAAACGATTTTAACTGCCCAGTAACCGATTTGATCCCAAGGCAGAGAGTAGCCGGTCACGCCGAAAGAAACAGTGAGAACCGCCAAGATTACTCCTGTCACCCAGGTTAATTCGCGGGGCTTTTTGAAGCCGCCGGTCAGGTAAACCCGGAAGGTGTGCAAAATCATCATCAGTACCATCATGCTGGCAGACCAGCGGTGGATGGAGCGGATCAGCCAGCCGAAGTTGACTTCATTCATCAGATATTGCACTGAAGAAAAAGCTTCTGCTACCGTGGGACGGTAATAGAAAGTCATGGCGAAGCCGGTGGCAAACTGGATTAGAAAACAAACTAGAGTAATGCCGCCCAAGCAATAGAAGATGTTGACGTGGGGAGGTACATACTTTGTAGTGATGTCGTCTGCGATCGCCTGAATTTCCAGGCGTTCATCAAACCACTGGAAGGTTTTTGAGTCGGTGATTTGTTTAGAAAACATGGAGCCAGAATTCCTAAAAGAATATTGCTGTGGTTGAGGTTCATTCTCAGCAGCCACAAGGTTTTTTTGTCGCCCCGCGCCGAGCAGTTGGCTTTTACTAGCAAATGCCTGAGGCTATTTTTAAATTTGGAGCTCATGAAAGGAAATCTCTTGTGCGATCGCCCGCGAGCACTGGGAAACCAAGCTAGAGCTGAGCCCTACTCGCTGGCGTTGCGCGATCGAATTCCAGACTGTGATAAAAAATGTAACATAATTGCTGTACAAATTTCACGGAGCGATGCTTTTGCCTTCGTCTCAAATAGCATTTTCTGCCAGCTCAACATCCGCCCCAAGCTCGCATACAGCCAAGAACCCAGCCCAGGAGCAAAGTCCGAGTCCGCCAGAGGGTGGCTGGGAGGTAAAATTTAATATTCATGATAAAACTTCACTAATTTTGCGATTAAATGTTACAATTAACTAATTTTTTGTTCGCGGCTGGGCAATGATGAATCCTGAATGTCTCCGGGACAGTTGACTGCACAAAAGCTTAAAAGCTTACAAACTTAAAATACAGGAAATGCCATACTTGCCTATCTTTGAGACAAAAAAATCATGCAGAGACGAGTTTTCCAGACAGCAATTATCTTCTTCCTCCAAGTCGTCCTGGTTCTAGGCGCATGGGCTCTTCCGGCGGCGGCGCTAACTCCAGAACAGCAGTTGTTGAGCGAAGCTTGGCGCATTGTCAATCGTTCCTATGTGGATGACACCTTCAACTCGAAAAACTGGTGGTCGATTCGCGAAAAAGCCGTCAAGGAACCGCTCAACGACAGACAGCAGACTTACACGGCGATTCAAGGGATGCTGGCAAATCTTGACGACCCTTTTACTCGACTGCTCAAACCGGAACAGTACCGCAGTTTGCAGGTCAACACTTCGGGAGAATTGACGGGAGTTGGGCTACAAATTGCGATCGACCCCGAGACAAATACCCTAACAGTAGTGGCTCCTTTGGCGGGCTCGCCGGCGGATAAAGCCGGCATTCAACCGCTCGATCGCATTTTGAAAATTGACGGCACTCCTACCTCAGAATTGAGCCTGGACGAAGCAGCAACTCGAATGCGGGGCCGCATCGGCACTCCTGTTACTTTGACCTTGGGACGCGAAGGAAGGGAGGTTCCTGAAGACATTGAGCTGGTGCGCGATCGCATTGCTCTCAATCCGGTTTATGCCGAATTGCAGTCCGGGCCGGACAATTTACCGCTGGGCTACATTCGCCTGAGTCAATTCAGCGCTAACGCCACCGAAGAAGTCGCCCATGCGATCGATCGTTTGGAAAAACAAGGCGCCGCCTCCTACATTCTCGATTTGCGGAACAACCCGGGCGGGCTGTTGCAAGCGGGGATTGAAATTGCGCGCCTGTGGATCGATTCTGGGACGATCGTCTACACAGTCAACAGACAAGGCATTCTCGGCAGTTTTGAGGCTTCTGGACAAGCCTTAACTGGCGATCCGCTGATTGTTTTGGTGAACAAGGGAACGGCCAGTGCTAGCGAAATTTTGGCGGGTGCGCTGCAAGATAACGGCAGAGCTCAACTGGTGGGCGAAAAGACTTTCGGGAAAGGACTGATTCAGTCGCTGTTTGATTTGTCCGACGGTTCCGGGTTGGCTGTAACTGTTGCGAAGTACGAGACACCGAACCACACGGATATTAACAAATTGGGGATTTCGCCCGATCGCGCAGTGCCGCTAGAACCGATTGCGCGCGATCGAATTGGCACTGAAGACGACTTACAATATCAAGCTGCACTGCAACTACTAAAAGAGAAAACCGCGATCGCAAAGACGGCGGTTGAAACCGCGCCCAGACAAACAATGTCCGCCTCTGCCGACGGAAGACAATAAAGTAATTTCAACCACCCTTTCTTCAACCCGCACTCCTGCGGGTTTTGTTTGTACAGGCGCGAATTCCATTCGCCCCCTCTTGTTTCTTGAACCCGCATTCCTGGGGTTTTGTTTGTATAGGCGCGAATTCCCTTCGTCCACTCTTCTGTCTGCGCGGTGCACATCCTACAACAATCTTCAGATTAAGGTTGCTGTCTGACAATTTAAGGTTGCAGCGTAGATTCCTCAGAATCGGGTGCTTCGGGTTCCTGCAAAATCACCGGGCGTTGCTGGGGATCGGCTCGATTGCTTTGCTCTTGCATCACAGTTTTAGCCTGACTGGGGTCAAAATAGCGGTTAAAGTCCGATCGCGACTTATCGACTCGCGCTTGAGTAAGATTCACTTCAGCTTGGATTTCGTGCAACTTTTCTTGGACTCCCCGGTAGTGGGGCCAAAGCTGAATCAAAGCAGAAGTCGCACACACTGACAGAACTACATTAACTGCTAACTTGACTCCTGTTTCGGCGGCGAGCGTTTGATGAGGGTAGGAACGCTGGCTGCTGCTGCGACGAGGAGTAACCCGAGGGGGAGTTTTTACAGGACGTAGTGGGGTAACGGTAGGTTGAATCGCTTGCATAATTTTTTTTTCAAATACCTGAGACTGACTTTTTAGAGCTGACCACAGAAAATTCTGAGTTTAACGCACACCCGCCCCTGTTTGTCAGGGTGCTCGCAGCCCAAATTTTTGAGACTGGGTGACGGCTGAGGACGGAATTTCCCAATAAAAATGCCTGCCCTTGCAGTCTCGTCTTCGTGACCACAAACAATCTACTGCACGATGACAGCAATTGTCTGTAATTTCGAGATTTAACTAAGGAGGACAGGCGACGGTGCGGTTCGCTACTGGTGTCTCGAAACTACTTGTACAGTTCTGTTGACAGCCGGAAAGCCAAGATTCCGGGAATCAAAGCAATTACGAGCGCTACGTAGACTTGGGTATCTGTTAAAGACATATGAGGAAAACTCCATTTTACGGGCACGAGCTTTCATCAATTTGAGACAAATTGGCGCTTTTGGGAATCTTTTGTTACAAATCGACAAGTAATTCGGTGCCGTTGGGGAGGAGTGGGAGAGGGGGAGAGGCCGAGAGGGGGAGATGGGGAGATGGGGAAAATCTTTATGCTTGACTTCTCGTTCTCGGATTGAGTTCGATCGCTATAAATCCGCTAAATTCGTTAAAACCCCCTAAATTGGCCGTTTCCGAACTGCCTTGGGAGCGATCGGCCGCGACAAAGTTGCCGGACTAGGTTACGATCAGTAAACGTGACACTCATTTTAGACAGAGCCAGTGATTTGCGCTGAGCTAGTACCTAGCTAGCGATTAAATAGACAAGGTGGTACACTTGTTGACAAATCTACGATGTACCATTTTGTTCAAACCCTGCGCGATTCCCAAAAAACCTTGGATTGTCAGTAAAGACACTCGCTTGCGCTGGGATGTTTCGGG
>NZ_JAEQDE010000040.1:0-44503 GCF_020737865.1 Microcoleus sp. PH2017_35_SFW_U_B | reverse complement strand
GTTCTACACTAAGAACATTCTGCTTAACGAAGGCATTCGTGCTTGGATGGCTCCGACCGACCAACCCCACGAAAACTTCATCTTCCCTGAAGAAGTTCTGCCTCGCGGTAACGCACTTTAAAAAAATCAGGATTTGGATTTCAGCTTAATTTATGTTTTTTAAATTCAAACTAGAAATCCAAATTCCTATTCACCGGGTGGACGCAGTGCTCCTGCGGTCACCCGGAGAACAAAAAAACCGAAATCCAAAAACTAACATCGTTGGAGGTTCTACCGCGTGGTAACGCTCTCTAATTCCTATGCAAGCGGTCGCGACCAAGAATCCTCCGGATTCGCTTGGTGGTCAGGCAACGCTCGTTTGATCAATCTCTCAGGCAAACTGCTGGGCGCCCACGTCGCTCACGCTGGTTTGATCGTGTTCTGGGCTGGAGCAATGACTTTGTTTGAAGTCGCTCACTTTATCCCAGAAAAACCAATGTACGAACAGGGCTTAATCTTGATGCCCCACGTCGCTACTTTGGGTTGGGGCGTCGGCCCCGGCGGTGAAGTTACAGATATCTTCCCGTTCTTCGTAGTCGGCGTTCTGCACTTGATTTCCTCTGCGGTTCTCGGTTTGGGCGGCATTTATCACGCCGTTCGCGGCCCAGAAGTTCTCGAAGAATACTCGAACTTCTTCGGCTACGACTGGAAAGACAAGAACCAGATGACCAACATCATCGGCTATCACCTGATTTTATTGGGTGGCGGTTGCTTGCTGCTGGTTGCTAAGGCCATGTTCTTCGGCGGTGTCTATGACACTTGGGCTCCGGGCGGCGGCGACGTGCGTATTATCACGAACCCAACCCTCAACCCCGCTGTGATTTTTGGGTACTTGGTTCGCGCTCCTTTTGGTGGCGAAGGCTGGCTGCTCAGCGTTAACAACATGGAAGACATCATCGGCGGTCACATCTGGCTTGGCCTGATTTGTATCTCTGGCGGTGTTTGGCACATTTTGACCAAGCCTTTCGGCTGGGCTCGTCGCGCCTTAATCTGGTCTGGCGAAGCTTACCTGTCCTACAGCTTGGGCGCTTTGTCCCTCATGGGCTTCATCGCTTGCTGCTTTGTCTGGTTCAACAATACTGCTTACCCTAGCGAATTCTACGGCCCGACGGGCCCGGAAGCTTCTCAAGCACAAGCTTTGACCTTCCTGATCCGCGACCAACGCTTGGGTGCTAACGTCGGTTCTGCACAAGGCCCTACCGGTCTGGGTAAATACCTGATGCGCTCTCCTACTGGCGAAATCATTTTCGGTGGTGAAACGATGCGTTTCTGGGATTTCCAAGGCCCTTGGTTGGAACCTTTGCGTGGTACTAACGGTTTGGACTTGAACAAAATCAAGAATGATATTCAGCCTTGGCAAGCTCGCCGCGCTGCTGAGTACATGACTCACGCTCCTTTGGGTTCTTTGAACTCTGTGGGCGGCTTGGCAACTGAAGTTAACGCCTTTAACTATACTTCTCCCCGTTCTTGGTTGGCCTGTTTCCACTTTGTGATGGGTTTCTTCTTCTTGATCGGCCACTTGTGGCACGCTGGTCGCGCTCGCGCGGCTGTCGCTGGCTTTGAAAAAGGTATCAATCGCGAAAATGAAGCGGTTCTTTCTATGCCTGATTTGGACTAATCATCGGCCTTGTGCTGATGTGATTGTCTAATCAAAAAAAGCTCCTGCTTAACGGCAGGAGCTTTTTTTTAAGCCAATATCTCGAAAAAGTGGCGTTGCGATCGATGTTAAGCCTTTCTCTGAATTACTCCACAATTCTTGAGACTTGACTATTTTGATGAGTTCGGGTAAAGAACTTGCAGGCCGGCTCTACAAAGTTTATATTTAATTAAGGTACAAAAGTTTTAATCACACAAAATTGACAATAGCAATAGGAAGTTGCAGTTTGAAGGTAGATCCTTAGCTGTGCAAAACTAATCTACTTTTATTAAATGCCTGTGCTTTCAAAAATTGATAACACGCACAAAACTTTTTAGCCAATTACTATTATTGCTGGGAAAGCAAAAAATTAAGAATGGACTCATTAAAGCTCGAAAATGTCCAGGTGATTTACGATCGAGCAAATTTACTCGATCGCATCGCCAACCGCATTCGCCGCTCTCTAGAATTGCCAGAAATTCTCAGCGCCACAGCAGCGGAACTTCAATCGTTCTTGGGAACAGACAGGGTAAAAATCTATAAATTTCATAGCGATGGCAGCGGTGAAGTGATTGCTGAATCAATTAACGGCAAACGCTTGCCATCATTATTGGGGCTGCATTTTCCAGCAGACGATATTCCCCCTCACGCCCGCGAACTGTTCGCCCAAGTACAGGTGCGATCGATCGTCGATATCGATTCCGGGTTGCTAGGCCAAAGTCCCCGCCGCGACGAGGTTTCCGATCAAATGCTGCCCGATGAAGTGCGCTTTCGGGCGATCGACCCCTGCCACGCTGAATACTTAACTGCACTCGGCGTTAAAGCTTCCTTGGTAGTACCAATTTTTCACGACCAAGAATTGTGGGGGTTGTTGGTATCTCACCACTCCCAGTCCCGGAGTGTCGCAGAGGAGGAACTGCAAGACGTTCAGATGGTGGCAGATCACCTCGCCGTCGCGATCGCCCAATCAACCCTCCTCTCCCGAACCAAGGCCAAAGCTGAGCGTGAAGCTGCCGTCAACCGCGTCGCCGCAGCCCTGCACTCCCAGCCCGCGATCGAACTGCAAGCAGCTTTGGCAGAATGTGTAGCTGCACTAGAGGCCGTAGGTGGCAGGCTTTGCATTTTCCACAGCAACAATCTCACGAGTTTACTACCCTACTCGGACAATTCCACAGAGGCACTCAAAGTCTACACTTGTGGCTCAGGCCCGAGAATGCCTATTTCTGCCAAATACCAGCAGATAGAGCTATACAGCGTCTGGCACGAATATTTTAACTCCAGCGAGCAACAGGTTTGGGCAATTCCCGACTTGTACAAAATTAGCAGTTTGAGAAGCCTGCAACCTGCATTTCGATCGACAAAAATCCGCAGCATTTTAATCGCACCACTCAGAACCAGGCAGCAAATATTCGGTTACTTGAGCATTTTTAGAGAAGAATTTGACACCGAAACTCTCTGGGCAGGACAATTAGATGCCGACGGGCGACTCGCTCAATCTCGGATATCTTTTGAAGCGTGGAAAGAGTCAAAAACAGCCCAGATTCGCGAATGGAATGCTGAAGAAATTGAATTATTACAAGCTTTTGCTAGCCATTTTTCTCAGGTAATTAACCAATACCAACTATACCAAGAAATAGAGGCACTTAACGCTAATTTAGAAAATAAAGTTCAAAAACGTACCGATCAAATGCAACAGTTGACCCAACAGCAGCTAGTGCTGTTTGAAGTGGTGGCTAAAATGCGGAAATCTCTCGACTTGAACGATATTTTTACCACGATGTCCCAGGAAGTGCGAGCGGCTTTAAATGCCGATCGCGTTGGGGTTTACCGTTTCGATCCCGCATCGGAATTTAACGACGGGGAATTCGTTGCCGAAGATGTTTTTCCAGATTTTAGATCGGCAATGGCAGTCCGAGTAAACGATCACTGTTTTGGAGAAAACTACGCCAATCTTTACTCTCAGGGGCGAGTACACGCATTGGCAGACATCAGACAAGCCGGATTACAAGATTGCTTTCGGAAAGTATTGGAGCAATTTCAGATCAAAGCGACTTTAGTTGCACCGGTGATGAAAGGCAGCGAGCTTTGGGGGCTGCTATGCGTGCATCAGTGTTCGGATCCCCGCAACTGGGAATCTTCCGAAATTCAGTTTCTCACTCAAGTTTCTGCCCAGTTAAGTATCGCACTAGAACAAGCGGATTTGCTCGCTCAAACTCAGCAGCAAGCTGTTGATTTGCAGCAAGCTACTGAACAGCAGCGGATACTATTTGAAGTGGTAGTAAAGATTCGAGAATCTCTCGATATTAATGCAATTTTTAAGACGGCAACTCAAGAAGTTTGTCAGTTTATACAAGTTGATAGAATTGCTGTATATCGCTTTAATTCTGATTGGAGCGGAAAATATGTTGCCGAGTTTGTGAAAGACGGTTGGATCAGATTGGTAGGGGAAGATATCAATACGGTTTGGGAAAATAGTTATTTGCAGGAACACCGAGGCGGCCGGTATCTCAATAATGAGATTCTAGTCGTTGACGATATCTATCAAGCTTGTCACTCGGAGTGTAACTTCACTATTTTAGAGCATTTTCAGGTGCAGGCATATGCGATAGCGCCGATTTTTGTAGGACAAGAACTTTGGGGTTTGTTGGTAGCCTATGAACATTCTGGGCCGCGCTGTTGGGAAAGTTCAGAAGTTAAGTTTTTAGCTCAGATTGCCAATCAGTTAGGCGTAGCTATCCAACAAGCCGATTTGCTGGAGGAAACGAGAGGTCAATCAGCACAAATAGCTCAAAATTTCAAAGACTTGCAGCAAACTCAAGCTCAATTGATTCAGACTGAAAAAATGTCTGGTTTGGGGCAACTGGTGGCGGGTATTGCTCACGAAATTAACAATCCAGTTAATTTTATTTACGGCAATCTCAATCACGCTACTGATTATACTAAAAATTTGCTGAGTTTGCTGGAACTTTACCAGCAGCAATATCCCGATTCTAGTCCTGAGATTGGCGAGTTGGCAGAAGATATTGACTTGGAATTTCTGCGGTCAGATTTGCCGAAGTTGCTATTGTCTATGCAGGTGGGAGCCGATCGCATTCGTCAAATAGTTTTGTCTTTGAGGACTTTCTCTCGCTTGGATGAAAGTCAAATGAAGGATGTCGATATTCACGAGGGCATTGACAGCACGCTGTTAATTTTGCAGCACAGGCTGAAATCTAATGGGGACAGTGCCAACATTCTGCTAGTTAAGGAGTACGGCAATTTGCCTCTGGTTGAGTGTTATGCTGGACAGTTGAATCAGGTGTTTATGAATGTGATCGGAAATGCGATCGATGCTTTGCAATCGAACCAGTTGAGCGATCGCAATTCAGTGAGTCCTCAAATTAAAATCTCTACTGCTGTCGGTCAACTTAATGGCAATGTTCCGAGCGCGGTGATTCGGATTGCTGACAACGGTTCTGGAATTTCGGAATCGATGAGAGAACGCATATTTGACCCTTTTTTCACGACTAAGCCGGTGGGCAAAGGTACTGGATTGGGACTGTCAATTAGTTACCAAATTGTGGTAGAGAAACACGGCGGTGTTTTAAAGTGCTGTTCAGAATCTGGTAAGGGTACTGAATTTGCGATCGAGATTCCGATCCGACATCAGCCAGCAGTCAGCAGTCAGTAGTCATTAGGATCGGAAATTAAATAATTTACACAAGCTTGTGGAATGGGCGTCCCGCCCGTTCAGAAAGGACGGGCGGGATGTCCATCCCACAATAACAATAAAGATTGTAAGTTATTTAATTCTCATTCCTTAGTTATTGTAGGGTGCGTCAGCGGGCTAAATGTTTTCGTCACCTGCTCAAGGATTCCGGCCCCGTGACGCACCCTAAGGTTAGCTTTGTTGATGTAGAGTCTGCGTTTCAACCGCCGAGTTGAAGAGAGTTCGATCGCCCGCAAGCGTTGCTCGCAGAATAGGTTTGCCCCAAAACATGGTAAATTGAATAGCCAGACAGACTTTTGTCAAAGTACAGAACTGAGCGCTTGCAGTCGATCGCCCGATACGCCATGCCAGATTCCGAATTCTCAGATGATTTAAAATGGACGGCCCAAGCTAAGGCCAAGCTAAAAAATATTCCCTATTTTGTCCGGGGACAAGCCCGCGTGCGGATCGAGCAATTGGCCCGCGAAGCCGAAACAGAAGTCGTCACCATTGACTTAGTTGAGCAAGCTCGCATCGAGTTTGGACAATGAGGGATCGAAATGTACCCTAAAGCTTTAGACTATAAAATGCGTTGTAAGGACAAGGATTTAAAAAAGTAGTGCGGAAAATAGTTATAGCTGGCAACTGGAAAATGTACAAAACTAGGGCAGAATCCCTAGAGTTTCTTCAAGGATTCATGTCCTGCCTGACGGAAACCCCAGAAGAACGGGAAGTCGTGCTTTGCGTTCCCTTCACAGATTTGAGTGTCCTCTCGAAAAACCTGCACGGAAGCCGGATTAGACTCGGTGCTCAGAATGTCCACTGGCAAGAGTCTGGAGCTTATACGGGTGAAATTTCCGGGCAGATGCTGACAGAACTTGGGGTGCGCTACGTCATCATCGGCCACAGCGAGCGCCGTCAATATTTTGGGGAAAGCGACGAAACGGTGAATTGGCGGCTGACAACTGCTCAGAAATCCGGTTTAATTCCGATTCTGTGCGTGGGAGAGACGAAGCAACAACGGGATGCCGGGGAAACGGAAGCTCATATTTTTTCTCAGTTAGCGCAGGATTTGGTTGGTGTTGACCAAGATAACTTAGTAATAGCTTACGAACCGATTTGGGCGATCGGCACTGGCGACACTTGCGAAACGAAGGAAGCTAACCGAGTTATTGGTTTGATTCGCTCTAAATTGACTAATCCTGACGTGCCGATTCAGTACGGCGGCTCTGTGAAAGGAGAGAATATTGATGAAGTTATGGCGATGCCTGAAATTGACGGGGTTTTGGTTGGCGGTGCTAGTTTGGAAGCTGCCAGTTTCGCTAGAATTGTCAATTATCAATAACTGGTAAGTGGAACAAGGGCAGCGGGAAGGAGAAAGCGATCGCCTACAATTGTGATATGCCCTTGAGATACTTTAAGTGTTTGTCCGATCGGGAGAATTGACTTATGATTGCGATGGTTAAACCCAAACCCGCTTTAGAAGATTTCCTCAAACTTCCTGAAACTGAACCGGCCTCAGAATTTATTGACGGAGATATCCTTCAGAAGCCCATGCCTCAAGGCGAACATAGCGTACTTCAATTTGAACTCTGCAAAAATATCGATCGAGTAGCGCAAACTCAAAAAATTGCCAAGGCTTTTCCTGAATTGCGCTGCACTTTTGGCGGTAAGTCGATCGTACCAGATATAGCAGTATTCCGCTGGGAAAGAATTCCTTTTTTGCCTTCGGGTAGAATTGCCAACATCTTTGAAATTAATCCAGACTGGTCGATCGAAATTTTATCCCCAAACCAAAGCCAAACAAAAGTCCTTGGTAAATTGCTGCACTGTTCGCGACACGGTACTGAGTTGGGTTGGTTGCTAGATCCTGAGGAAGAAAGTATTTTAGCAGTATTTCCCGGACAAAAAGTAGAATTTTACCGAGGTACAGATCGGTTGCCAATTATTAATGGAATTGAATTAGAATTGACGGTCGATCGTGTTTTTAGCTGGTTGAGTTTTGGTTGAAGAATCTTGGACGCATCAGACTCTAAGAAACCGGGGCTTTTTAAGATTGGTTTTTAGTGTGGAATGCAAGTCGGCTCTCAGGCTGCGGACTTGCATTCCACACTACAAACCGTTTTTTTCGTAGTGTGCTATGCAAGTCGGCTCTCAGGCTGCTGCGGACTTGCATTCCACACTACGAACCGTTTTTTTCATGGTAATTGACCGGACAGGATATCAAACCTAAAATCTTGAATCTAAAATCTCACTCGCCATGACAGATAACCCAGCCAAAATTATCATTAGAAATAAAACTTTCGAGTGGGGAAAACGCACTTATTTGATGGGTGTTTTGAACGTAACTCCTGACAGTTTTAGCGACGGTGGCGATTTCAATACCATAGAATCAGCTTTAGCGCAAGCTGAAAATATGGTAAAATCGGGGGTAGATATTATTGATATTGGCGGTCAATCTACCCGGCCCGGTGCAGCGGAAATATCCTTAGAAGAAGAGATCGATCGCGTTATACCTGTGATAGAAATGCTGAGGCAAAAAGCCGATATTTTTAGCTCAGTTCCGATTTCTGTCGATACTACCAGAGCGCAGGTTGCTAAAGCTGCGATTGAGGCGGGAGCTGATATTGTCAACGATATTTCGGGAGCAACTTTTGACTCGGAAATGCTGTCAACGGTTGCTCAGTTGCAAGTGCCGATAATTTTGATGCACATTCGGGGAACTCCCCAGACGATGCAAAAACTCACAGATTATCAGGATTTAATTGGGGAAATTCGGGATTTTTTGGAGAGTCGAATTGTGGCCGCTGTGGCTGCGGGAATTGATAAATCTCAGATAATTATCGACCCCGGTATTGGCTTTGCTAAGACTTACAGTCAAAACTTGGAAATTCTGCGACAGTTGACAAAATTCCGGGGTTTGGACTGTCCGATTTTAGTAGGAGTATCGCGGAAAAGCTTCATCGGTCAGATTTTGAATCAGCCGGAAGCTAAACAAAGAATTTGGGGGACAGCGGCGGCTTGTACAAGTGCGATCGCAAATTCGGCAGATATTTTGCGAATTCACGATGTCAGAGAAATGCACGATGTTTGTTTGGTTGCCGACGCTATCTTCAGAAATCAATCTTGAGCGGTTGATTGGTCGATTAGTTTGAGTTCTCGCTCTCCACCGTGAGCGTGCGGCTGGATATCCGGCATGGAACCCATCAACTCGTTGAGGGCTTCTGTCATGTTTCTTGGATCCATAAACAGAATTTTGGCGTTGTCGCTTTCGCCTAGTTTTTGTTGAGCGTCTAAGTATTTTTCAGTTACTAAGTAATTCAAAACTTGCTTGCTGTTCGGATGGGAGTCTAAAGCTTCAACTAAGAGCCTCATGTACTCCTTAGTGCCGATCGCCTTATTGACCATTGCTTGCCATTCGCTCTTGGTGGCGCGCTCCAATTCCATAGCTTCTTGCACCCTTTTCGGAGGTGTAATGCTTTGAATTTCTACGCGAATTACTTTGACGCCCCAAGTTTCGGTAGCTTCGTCCAACTTCTTGAGTAACTTTTTATTCATGTCATCTCGGGAACCCAAGATGTCTTGCATGGGCAATCGACCAATTTCAGCGCGAAACGTCGTTAAAACTAAGTTGGCGATCGCATTTTCAATTTGATCGATTCCATAATAAGCTTTCTGCAAATTCACAACCCGCCAATACACAACGGCATCGACTTCTAGGGCCACATTATCGCCCGTAATTGCTGATTGAGGTTTAATATCTAAAACTCGTTCGCGGCTGGTGTCCACGCAGACGACTTTTTCGATCAGGGGACTGATAAAGTGGAATCCGGGCTTGAGGGTGCGCTTGTATTGGCCCAAACGTTCGACTAAAGCTTCGTCGCCACCGCTGACTATTTTCACGCTTGAGTTAACAGCGTAGCCGAGGATGAGCGCAAACAGCATGGTGAGAATAGACTGCCCCATTTCTACTTTCCTGCTAAGGTTGACTGAGAATCGATCGGGAATATACTCTAATTTAACTCAAAGTCTGCCGCACAGTGCTAAAATATCTCGACTGTTAATAACAGTATCAATGGTGGGCCGCCATGTGTTCGGACTCTGACGAAGCAGTCAGTAACTCAGGGAATCAACGCCACTGAGCTTGTAAGAGAAATCAAGCAAGCTGCACTGACCAGCCTAAGCCTTAACTGGCTACGTTATTTAGGTCATGACACCCACCGGATGCGAAGCTAGTCCCTTGCTCTGTCGCTAGTAGTTAAACAGCCTTAAAGTCACGCTCGACAGTGCTGCTAGCCTGACAAGCCTTTATAACATTGGCGAAGCTAACTTTACCCCGAAAGGGAGATTGAGGACAACCATCCTCGCCAGAGGGGCAACCATACCCCTCTACCCCGCAAGGGGATTCAATGCGATTGAAATCGCCTGGTCGTTTTCCTAGGAAGGACTAAAGTCTCTGAGCTTCCCACTTACCGAGCTTTTTTGTGAAACCCAGGATATCAACAACACATTTCCACAAAAGACATGAAAAACGATCGAGAGTTTCGCCCTTTCAAACCTTTTACCTGGATTGGCCCAAGCATTGTGGTGGCTGGAATGTGGGCATTGGGAGTTGTCCCACCCGTACAAGCTGAATCAACCACGGTGCAAATTGCCCCAAACTTGCAGTCGCAGAACTTGCAGCCACCGCGCCGGGGGCCCGCAGTTCGCGAAGTTCTATCCTACGAGATGAAGGGAGACGAACTTAAGATTTGTAAACAGGAAGGCAACTCTGAGAAAAAGTGCCAAGTTGTAGGCAAAGGTTACACGGTGGGTTTGAGAACGGCCAACGACCTCTACGGTCAAGGAAATATTGTCAATGCCGAAGTTTTGTACCGACAACTAATCGCTCGCTATCCCAAACAAGCCGATGCTTATTATAAGTTGGGAAGTCTGCTGTCGGGGCAAGGTAAAATGAGCGATGCGATCGTCCAATACCAGAAAGCAATTGAAGTCAACCCGCAGCACGCCAAAGCTCACAACGATTTGGGCGTGGCGATGGCAAGTCAAGGAAAGTTGCCCGAGGCGATCGTGCTGTGGAGACAAGCCGTTAAAATTAACAGCCAGTATCCCGATGCTTTAAACAATTTAGGAGTCGGTTTATACCAGCAAGGGGCGAAGGAAGACCAAGCAGAGGCCCTAGCCAGTCTCAAAAAAGCTAAGGAGTTATTTATCAAGCAGGGCAGAACTCAAGCAGCTACGAGAGTAGATAAACTTTTGGAGGAAATCAATTCGCAGTCGAGCGGCTCTTAAAATCATTATGTTCGATATAGCTGAAATAAAAAAGGTTTGATCGTTCGGACTTTAGTCCGCATCTTCTAAGGACTAAAGTCCGAACGATCAAACCAATCTTAATTATGGTCATCCAAGCAGATATGAGATCGATAGTCGATCGCTCGAACATAGAGATAAAAAACAGAGGGGGCGATCGGAATCAATTAGCCTTCAACGGCGGTTAAACACGCCGATAAGCCTCAACCTAAAGCATTTCCTTCAAAACTTGTAAAATTACATCTCCATCCACGCGATCGCTCACAGCGGCCTCACCCAAGCGCACCGGTAGCACAAAGCGCACCTTGCCATCCTGCACCTTCTTATCCAGTTGCAAAGTCTTCAAAATCTCCTCAATATCGACACCTGCGGGCAACTTAGCAGGTAAAGCAGCTTTGGCAATTAAAGCAGATTGGCGGCGATCGCACTCAGCATCCCACATTCCCAACTCCACAGCCAAGCGGCTGGACGCAGCCATACCAATTGCCACACCTTCGCCGTGATTAATTACCTTGTAATTAGTCAAACTTTCTACAGCATGACCGATCGTGTGACCGTAATTCAAAATCGCCCGCAAACCAGACTCCTTCTCATCCTTGCTTACCACCTCAGCCTTAGCTTGGCAAGACCTGCTCAAAATTTCAGCCAACAAATCCGCCTTCACATAGCGCATTTGATCCAAGCGCTTGCAGTTTTCCAACTTCCGGAACAATTCAGCATCCCAAATCACCCCGTACTTAATAACTTCCGCCATCGCCGAACGAAACTCGCGCGCCGGCAGAGTTTTGAGAACATCCGGGTCAATCAAAACCAAACGCGGCTGATGAAAAGCCCCAATTAAATTCTTCCCCGAAGGATGATTGACCCCCGTTTTGCCGCCAATAGAAGCATCAACCATCGCCAGCAGCGAAGTCGGAACCTGCACCACATTAATTCCGCGCAGCCAAGTCGCCGCCGCAAAACCCGTCATATCCCCAACCACTCCGCCGCCCAAAGCCACCATTGTCGAGGAACGTTCCAACCGGTTAGCCAAAGCCGCATTGTAAATCTTCTGGATGGAATTTAAAGTTTTGTACTGTTCGCCCGGTGGTAAAATGCAGGTACTGACTTCTAGACCGGCCGATTCGAGGGCTGCGGTTGCTCTTTCGCCGTAGTGCCGAAAAATCGACTGATTTGAGACCAAAAGAACTTTTTTGCCCAAACTTAGATCGCCCATCAGGGTACCGAGCTCGTCTAAGCCGCCCGTTGGCGTAGCCCCCGTAGGGGATCGCACGCAAATATTGTAAGATTGTGGGCCCAAGTCAACTTTAATTATCGATTGCATATTTATCTAATTTAGATTATAGATTTTAGATTATAGTTCTTAATAGGTCTTTTTATTGATTATTTTGGAGAAATTGCAATGAGTCTTACCGGAGCAATAGCTTATTTTGGAATTTTCGGTGGCATGGTTGGCTTGGCGACAGTGCTGATGTTTGGTCTCCGGGCTGTCAAACTCATCTAGTTTGTTAATTTAGATGTCTGAACCAGAGAATTTTATCTCTGGTAAAAGTAACATCGGGCCGATCGCATTTTTGCAAAAAATCTCTAGTCCGATCTATAGATTTATGTCGTAAGTGCGATCGACCTTATTTAAATAATAAATTTAAAATTTAAATATAATAAATTTAAATCAAACTACACTTCGCAGTCATGAAAGTTATCTCAATCATCAATATGTTGAGGATTTCCTGGAAGCAAAAATCGAAGTTAAATATCAAGCCAGGTTTCAGTTTATTTGCGATCGCCCTTTGCCTCACCTTTCTCACCAATGCCTGTGGCTTTGGATTTAACCGATCGCTCCAACCGCTGCGAATTGGAACTATCAGCTTTCCGGGATATGATATTGCCCGCTATGCCCAAACCTCAGAAATATTCAAGCAACGGGGACTAAAGGTTGAGTTTGTGCTATTTGATAACTCGCAGGATACCAGTCGGGCAGTAATCCGTGGTAGGTTAGATGCCGCATTTACTACCTTTTGGGAAGTGATGCAGGTAGATCCGGGTGATGGCAAACCTGTGGTTTTAATGACTATCGACATTTCTGCCGGGGCAGATGGAATTTTTGCCAAGCCAGAAATTAAATCCGTAGCAGATTTGCGAGGAAAGAAAGTAGCAGCAAAGTTAGGAACCATCAGCCATTTAACTTTGTTAGAAGCTTTAAAACTTCATCATCAAATTAAGCCCTCTGATGTGCCGATTTTGGATTACTCCAATGAAGTAGCAGCCCAGAAAATCAAAGAGGGTGAGATTGATGCTGCGGTGTTATGGGAACCGGTGCTGGGGGAGACAGCGAATAGCATCAAAGGCAATATAATTCACACCACAAAGCAAGTAGACAGTCTGGTAATTGATACCTTAATGTCCAGTGATAAGATAGTGAAAGCAAAAAAAGCCGAACTAAAGCAATTTATGCTGGCATGGTTTGATGTAATGCACGCAGTTAAAACTCAGCCGAAAAAAGTGTTTAAGGCGGTTGGAAAGCAATTGGGACAAAGTGGTGAGTCTTTTGCCAATGATTATGCTGGATTAAAAAAAGGTGATATGACCTTAAATCGGCGAATGTTTGCCCCAGAAGGTAGGCTCAAATCTGCCAAGGCAGAAATTGTCGAATTACTCAAATCCGATCCGCGTCATAATCGAGTAATTCGGCAAGATGTGGAGATTGATTCCACCCTTGTCAATGAAGCAATAGCGGAATGGAAACCATGAGCCAACAAGCTAGAAAGAACTTATCTCGCCAACTATTATTGGGCTTTAGTGTTTCTCTGGCAACTGTTGGCTTAATCACCTTGGGATTCAACTACTTTTTGATGCAATCACAATTACAGAAAGAACTAGAACAACGCGCCCGATCGATTACCCAGGGAGTGGGGTTTTCCACGGAAGGATTAATCGAATTGGGGAATAGGAGCATTGTCAAGCGCGTGGTGCAAAACTATGCTACCTTGCCGACAGTGGTGGAAGTGGCGATCGTCAGTCCCGATGGCCAAACCCTCGCCCGGAGTGGATCGGCACTCAAAAATCCGGCCTATGCTACTATTCATCCAGAATTAGAGCAAATATTAGAGCGATCGGCCGAAACAGGTTTAGAAACAAGTTTCAGAACCAACATAGATGGTGAGTCAGCTTTAGTCGCAATTTTGCCCTTTAGCAGTACCTTGTTTCGTCAGGGAAATCGGCGCGGGTTGGCGATCGCGATTCTGAATGCCGAAGAAATGCGCCAGCAAGTATGGCAAACTTTCTATACTTCCACCGTCACCCTGCTGATTGGGATGACTGCAATTTTAGGACTGATGACGATATTAATTCAGCATATTGTATTACACCCACTCGAACGTTTGAACAAAGCAGTTATCGACAGGAATGGAATTGATAACTTTGTCATACCCAGTGGATTACCAAATAATGAAATCCAATTTCTAGCCCAGACAATTCAATCCGCAGCTATACGAGTAGAAACATATCAACAAGAACTCCGACTGCAAGCCCAAGATTTAGAAAAAGCAATCAGCGAATTGCAAAAGGCTAAAGAAATCGCCGAAATTGCCAACCGCACCAAAAGTGAATTTCTGGCTAATATGAACCACGAACTCCGAACGCCACTCAATGGCATTTTGGGTTATGCCCAAATCCTCCAACACGATCCGACGACTACTCCCAAACAGATGAAAGGATTAGGAGTAATTCACCAGTGTGGTTCCCATTTACTCACTCTGATTAATGATATTTTGGATTTGTCAAAGTTGGAAGTACACAAGATGGAACTTGATCCCCAAGATTTCCATCTAGAAAAATTCCTATCCTCCACTGTGGATATGTGCCGGATCAAGGCAGAACAAAAAGGCGTGGATTTTCGCTATCAGCCGGCTAGCAACCTGCCCATTGCAGTCCATGCTGATGACAAACGACTGCGACAAGTGTTGTTGAATTTGCTCAGCAATGCTATTAAATTTACTGATGTTGGCAGTGTCAGTTTCCGAGTTGAACCTGTGGTAAAATCAAGCGATTTTGGTGCAGCCCAAAGAATTCGATTCAAGATTAAAGATACTGGTATTGGCATTGTTTCGGAAAAATTATCGAAGATTTTTTTACCTTTCGAGCAAGCTGGAAAAGGCGATCGCAACAGCGAAGGAACTGGCTTGGGGCTTGCCATCGGCCAACAAATTATCCTGAAAATGGGCAGCGAAATTCATGTCGAGAGTGTACTTGGTGAGGGTAGTAGCTTCTGGTTTGAGGTAGATTTGTTGCCAGCATCGGATTGGATGACAGAAGATGCGATCGCCGATCGCAAAGTCATCGGCTATCAGGGCGAAAGACGCAAAATTCTGGTGATTGACGATCGCCCTGAAAATCGCCTCATTATCATAAATATGCTGGAACCCCTAGGCTTCCAAGTGGCAGAAGCTGACAACGGACAAACGGGCTTAGACATGGCCATTCAAATGCTACCAGACTCGATCGTTACCGATATCCATATGCCAATAATGGATGGGTTAGAAATGACTCGCCGCCTGCGACAACTGCCAAACTTTGCGACTACGCCGATTATTGCTTCTCCAGCCACTCTGTCTCAGGTAGACATACAGGAAAGTCTGGATGCTGGTTGCAATAGTTTTTTCCCGAAGCCCATCGAGTTTACTGGATTGTTGAACCAATTACAGAAACACCTGGAATTGCAGTGGATTTATGAAGAAATGAAACTAGATGCCATGAAAATTACTGAGAATAAAGTCCATGAGGTTAATATGGTAATGCCACCAGTTAAAGAACTGACAGCCCTCTATACCGCCGCCCAGGGTGGTTTTATGAGTGATATTCACCAGGAAGCCGATCGCCTGAAAAAATTAGCACCCGAATATATAGTCTTTGCTAACCGAGTTTTAGCACTAAGTCAACAGTTTGATGAGGAAGCCATTATTCGCCTAATCGAACCACTACTTTAGCTACTTTATTTTTGAATGTATAAACCTGTTTATTATCAATAAAAAATTTGAATCAAATTACTATATAATTGAAAAAAAACTATTTATTCTGTTTTCCTTCCTTTTAACCTCTTACATCCATCCCTTATATCCGTTACATCCGTTAGACAATCCGTTGCCGAACTTCGTGCTTCCTGCTGTTTATATATTGGAGTTTCTAATGTCAGTCAATTCCATGTCCGCAGACAAGACTATTTTAGTTGTAGACGATACTCCCAGTAATCTGCAAGTATTATTTGATGTATTGAGCGAACATGACTACCGGGTGGCGATCGCCAAAAATGGTGAAACCGCTCTACAACGAATTCAATTATCTCAGCCCGATTTGATTTTGCTAGATGTCATGATGCCTGGAATCGATGGCTTTGAGACCTGCAAACAGCTCAAAGCCAATCCTGATACTCGCGATATTCCGGTTGTTTTTATGACAGCCCTTTCCGACTCAGTAGATAAAATTAAGGGGCTAAGTTTGGGTGCAGTGGACTACATCACAAAGCCGATTCAGTGCGAAGAAGTATTGGCCCGGATTCAGGTGCATTTACAACTACGAAATGCCACACGCATCATGGAACAACGTACCAAGGAACTCAACGAAGCATTAGAAAATCTAAAACAAGCCAAAACTCATTTAGTGCAAGGCGAAAAAATGTCTGCCCTCGGCCACTTGGTGGCGGGAGTAGCCCACGAAATTAACAACCCGGTGAATTTCATTCATGCTAACCTAAACCCCGTCAAAGAATACACTGAATATTTGTTAGACTTTGTGCAACTTTACCAGAAACATTATCCAAATCCGGTTCCAGAAATCCAGACACGGGCAGAAGAAATTGATTTAAAATTTTTGCAATCAGATTTGGTTAAAATACTCAATTCGATGAAAATAGGTACGGATCGCATTCGCGAATTGGTGCTTTCTCTCCGCAATTTCTCCCGCTTGGATGAAGGCTACTGCAAAGCGGTTGATATTCATGTAGGTATTGACAGCACTCTGTTGATTTTGCAACACCGTCTAAAAGGTGGACAAAATTGTCCTGAAATTCAAGTCATCAAAAATTATGGGCAGTTACCACAAGTCCAATGTTATCCTAGTCAACTAAACCAGGTGTTTATGAATATCCTGAGTAATGCGATCGATGCTTTGGAATCATCGGGTGTCAGCAATAACCAAGAACCTAGGATTACGATTCGTACTTTCATTAGTAGTGATGATGCGATCGCAATTAGTATTGCCGATAATGGAGTCGGGATCCCGGAACCCATTCTTTGTCTATTATTCGATCCGTTTTTCACTACCAAACCTCTTGGGAAAGGCACTGGTTTGGGGCTGTCAATCAGTCATCAGATTATTACTGAAAAACATGGTGGTAAGATTGAATGTTCTTCGATTCTGGGGCAGAGTACGGAGTTTGTTGTGAAAATTCCAGTAAAATAACTTCTACTCCGCTTCTCAAAACCATCGATATGTCCCATTCCACCGATATCATTACCCTCGCCCGCTGGATGGCGGCCGACTTCAGCAACCAAGCGCAAGCCTTTGAAAATCCGCCATTCTTCGCGCACATCCGCGTCTGCATGAGACCCCTACCCACAGAACTTCTGGGCGGGATGAGCTTGTACCTAGAACAAGCCTATGATATTGAACTCAAAACTCCGTACCGAGTCCGAGTGTTAAAATTAGTCCCGATGGGCGATCGCATCGACATCGAAAATTACGCGATCGTCAACGAAGAGCAATTTTACGGCGCCTCCCGCGATCTCCAAAAGCTCCAAGAACTCAACAAAGCCGAATTTAAACTAATGCCGGGGTGCACCTTTATTACACACTGGACGGGCAGCAGCTTCAAAGGGTGTGTCGAACCCGGAAAAGGCTGCATGGTGGTCAGAAAGGGCAAAAATACCTATCTAGATAGCGAATTCGAGATCGATGGAGACAAATTCACCAGTCACGATCGCGGACGCGACCCAGAAACCGACGCCCACGTCTGGGGAGCCCAGGCCGGCCCCTTTGAATTTACCCGCTGGGCTAGCTTCGCCGACGAAATTCCGGTTTGATGCCGAAAAACCAAGTCCAGACTTGGCCAACACGCTTGATTAAAGGTTCACAATGCACCAATACCTGGTACATTAACCCAGTATTGGCAAGCAAGATTCACCGTTGATTTATGAAAGTCCTGGTTATTGGTGGCGATGGCTATTGCGGTTGGGCAACCGCACTCTACCTTTCTAACAAAGGTCACGAAGTTGGCATCCTCGACAGCTTCGTGCGGCGGCATTGGGATCTGGAACTGTGCAGCGACACCCTCACTCCCATTGCACCGATTCAGCAACGACTCCAGCGATGGCAAGATTTAACGGGTAAGTCGATCGACTTGTTCGTCGGTGACATCACCAACTACGATTTTCTCAGCAAAAGTATGAGAAAATTTGCACCAGAGGCGATCGTCCATTTCGGCGAACAGCGATCGGCGCCCTTCTCGATGATCGATCGCGAACACGCAGTCCTCACCCAAGTCAATAACGTCGTCGGGACACTGAACCTGCTGTACGCCATCCGCGAAGATTTCCCCGACTGTCACCTAGTGAAATTGGGGACAATGGGCGAATACGGCACGCCGAATATTGACATTGAAGAAGGCTACATTACGATCGAACACAACGGCCGCAAAGATACACTACCCTATCCCAAACAGCCTGGCAGTTTTTATCACTTAAGTAAAGTCCACGATTCCCACAATATCCATTTTGCCTGCAAAATCTGGGGTTTAAGAGCCACCGACTTAAATCAGGGAGTCGTCTACGGCGTACTCACCGAAGAAACTGGCATGGACGAACTGTTAATTAACCGTTTGGACTACGACGGAGTATTCGGAACAGCCTTGAACAGATTTTGCATCCAAGCTGCGATCGGGCATCCTTTGACAGTTTATGGAACTGGCGGACAAACCCGCACCTTCTTAGACATTCGGGATACCGTGCGATGCGTCGAATTGGCGATCGCCAACCCCGCCGCCGCCGGAGAATTCCGCGTCTTCAACCAATTCACCGAACAATTTAGCGTCGGCGACTTAGCCTCATTGGTGCAAAAAGCAGGCATGGCAATGGGATTAAAAGTAGAAATCAACAACCTCGAAAATCCCAGAGTCGAGAAAGAAGAACATTATTTCAATGCCAAAAACACCAGTTTGTTAGGCCTCGGCTTGCAGCCGCACTACCTCTCAGATTCCCTGCTCGATTCTCTGCTGAATTTTGCTACAAAATATCAGCACCGCGTCGATAAAAACCAAATTTTGCCGAAGGTTTCTTGGCGACGGTAAATTCGGGCACAAGCTGCGGGAGAGAGTTTTGGCATTACATAATTCTGGCATGAATCTTGTGGGGTGGGCTTCTAGCCCGCCCCAAAAATAATGATTTTCAGCTTTGATAAAATTCCAAATCATCCCGCAAATATGCAACGCTATTTTTTTAACGAACCGCGAAGGCGCGAAGGGCGCGAAGTAAGAGATGAGAAGGGAAGAGAAGAACTGCTAGCTTGGTTGGGAATAAATATGGCAACCGCGCCCGATGGTTATGACGTTCTTAATTGCTGAAACATCAGGCTCGATTCCTTCTTCCTTCTTCCTTATATACCGTGAAAAGTCGAATTCTCATCTTGTTGCTTTTAGTTGTTCTGCCGGGATTTTCTGCCAGTGCAGTTTGTGCTTATTATTTAATACCGGAATGGGCTGCACTAACGGCGAGTTATCAAAATTACCGCCTCAAAAGCGAATCGCCTTCGGCTACGGAAAAGGAAATCTTAATTGCCAAAACTGCACAGGAAATTCACCGAATTAACTGCTTTGCTGAAGGTGTGGGATTGCTTTTAGGTGGGATAATTTTATCAATTGGCATTCAGGGAATTTGTATCTTGCCGGAACAACCTCTCGATCGCAAATAACTTCAGATGAAGCTGCTGACAGAATCTTACTTAAACCAAAAAATGCGGTGGCCGAATACAGGTCGCCACATTTTAGCACAATTTGACGATGATACTGTTGTTGTCTATCAAGCTTACCGTCCGGCGATCGGTCACTTTGCAGCGGAACGCGGTTATTTCGGCGGCGAGTTCAGTCTTAACCGCATGAGTTGGATTAAGCCAAACTTTCTCTGGATGATGTATCGTTCGGAATGGGGTACAAAACCCGGACAAGAAGTAATTTTGGCGGTTTCGTTAAAGCGATCGGCTTTTGACGAAATTTTAGCATCTGTCGTCCATTCCAATTTCGTTTCAGTAGTGTACGGAAGCGAAAAAGAATGGAAACAAGCTGTTAAAAATTCATCCGTGCGGCTGCAATGGGATCCAGACCACCATCCCAGTGGCGCGAAACTGGAACGGCGGGCAATTCAACTCGGCTTGCGTGGCAGTTATCTTGCCAGTTATGCCCAAGAATGGATTGTTAACATTGAGGATATTTCAGAATTTGTGCAGCAACAGCATCAATATAATACGGGCGATCTTGCCCAATTACTTACTCCTCGCGAGGCAGTGTATCCTGTTACTAACCCCGACATTTGCCAAAGACTGGGAGTATCGATTTCCTAAACAATATATCAAAGAATATAGCCTTTCTCAAAAAGATGAGGTATGTCTGGTAATGGGGAATTGGTAATTGGTAATTGGTAATTGGCAATTGGTAATCGATAGTTTCTCTAAGCTTTCTGAGGTTTCTGGGAGTAAAGACGCTCGCCCGCAGTGTGTGTTCTCTCTACTGAGAGTAGCAGAATTTGGCATACCTCATCTTTATGAAAACCTGTATAACTACAGCTTTCTTCCTTCTTCCCTCTTCCTTCTTCCTTCTTCCCTCTTCCTTCTTCCTTCTTCCCTCTTCCTTCTTCCTTCTTCCCTCTTCCTTCTTCCTTCTTCCCTCTTCCTTCTTCCTTCTTCCTTCGTTTTATGAAAATTGCTCTGTTCACTGAAACATTTTGGCCAAAAATAGACGGCATTGTGACGCGCCTGATTCACACTGTAGATCACTTGCAGCGATCGGGCGAACAAGTTCTGATATTTTCTCCAGATTACGGAATTACAGAATACAAAGGTGCCCGAGTTTACGGTGTTGAGGGTTTGCCTTTACCGATGTACCCGGAACTGAAAATGGCACTGCCCAGTCCGGCGATCGGTCAACAATTACAGAAGTTTCAACCGGATCTTATTCATGTTGTCAATCCCGCTATTTTGGGATTGGGCGGGATCTATTACGGCAAAAAGTTCAATATTCCGATTTTGGCTTCTTACCACACGCATTTACCCAAATACTTGCACCATTACGGTTTTGGAATGCTCGAACCATTGCTGTGGGAATTGCTCAAAGGGGCGCACAATCAAGCTGAATTAAATCTGTGCACTTCTACAGCAATGGTGGATGAGTTGAGAACTCATGGCATTGAGCGAGTAGACTTGTGGCAGCGCGGTGTAGATACGGAAATGTTTGTCCCCGAATTGGCAAGTCGAGAAATGCGATCGCGCCTTTCTGAAAATAACCCAGATAGCCCCTTACTCCTCTACGTCGGCCGCCTCGGTGCCGAAAAAGAAATCGAATCCATCAAACCAGTCCTCGCCGCCATTCCCGGCGCCCGCCTCGCCCTAGTGGGAGACGGCCCGCACCGCCAAACCCTCGAACAATATTTTGCCGGCACCCCCACAAATTTTGTTGGCTACCTCAAGGGGCAAGAATTGGCTTCTGCTTACGCATCTGCTGATGCCTTCATTTTTCCCTCCCGTACCGAAACCCTGGGCTTAGTGCTCCTCGAAGCTATGGCTGCGGGGACTCCCGTAGTGGCGGCTCGCAGTGGCGGAATTCCCGATATTGTCACAGACGGTGTTAACGGCTATTTATTTGACCCCGCCGATGAAGCCGGAGCTCTGACTGCTACCCAGCGCCTGTTTGCGAATCCCGAAGAACGAGAAACCCTCCGCCAAAACGCTCGCTCTGAAGCCGAACGCTGGGGTTGGGCTGCGGCGACTAACCAACTACGAGGCTACTATCGATCGGTGGTATTTTCCCAGTCCATGGCCTCTGCTGCTTAAATTTGACAAGATGTCGCGATGTTAAACATCACCGACAGCTTAGCTTCCATCCCGAGGCAGTTTCTAGCGAGGAGGAATGTCCTCAAAGATCGATCGAACTTTTTTGAGGCTTTGATTGCGGTAGCTATCCTGCTGTTGCGTTTACCATTAAACTATGAATAGCTTTGGAATGCTTCGCGGGCGGCAAAACTGGGGCGCGGCGGCAGCCGACCGGATACGGTCGCCGAGTGCGCTAAAACAGTCACACCGCCCAGCAGCCGAGCACAGAGGGTAAAATATACATCGCCCGCGATCGATCGAACAAAAGCCTAGAAGCTCGTTTTCAGGCTGCCAGCGTTCCGAAGTCAAGTTCAGCTCATGCCTGGCGAACTCTCATCAGTATCGATGTTGTAACAAAAAAAAGATCGAGCATCTCTAACAAGCAAACTGAAGTTTCATCCGCCAAAGAATGAACCCATTATTCATCAAACCGACAATCGAATGCTGAGTTGAAAAGCAAACAACTTAAACAGTTTGCACCGCAGAATCTAGCACCGCGATCGACCAGCCGGTCAATCTACCCCTCTGAGCAAGCAGTTAATCATGACATTCTCCAATGCTGGTAGCGTTCTGGCTACACTGACTCAAGTCAATTTTATGGGGGCATTGACCTCTCGTGTTAAGAGCTTGCCAGTTACTGAATTAGTGTGCCTGCTGGACTTTGTAACGGCTGAATTTCAGCAATTTATCCGGGCAATGGACCTGATTAACAATGAAGCACTCGAAACTCTCTTAGAGCAACTGTTAGATGCCTTCACTGTCAAAATTGGTCAAATTTTGCAAGCAGACCGGACAACAATTTTTTTGGTAGATGCCAACAAAAATCAACTGTGGCACAAAACAGTGGATGGGCTCACGGGCGAAGATATAGAAATTCGCTTGCCGATGGATGCAGGCATTTTAGGCTACGTAGCAACTACTGGAAAATCGCTCAATGTCTTGCATGGTAGAGAACACGAGCATTTTAATGCCGAAGTAGACGAACCGCCGAACTACCGGGTTGAGACTATCCTCTGTATGCCGATTTTTAGCAGTAAGAGCCAGCACGAACCCGTAGCGGTGGTGAGACTGTTAAACAAAGCTGGCAATGCCCCCTTTACCGAGGAAGACGAACAGCAGTTTCAGGCTTTTGCAGATTCGATCGGGATTATTCTCGAAAGCTGTCAATCTTTCTACGTCGTGGCCCGCAACCAGCGAGGGGTGGCCGCACTTTTGAGAGCTACCACGACGTTGGGTCAAAGCCTTGACTTGGAAACAACTTTGCGCTCTGTCATGGATCAAGCTCGGGACTTGATGCAAGCCGATCGCAGCACGCTATTTTTATTAAATCCCGAAACCAACGAACTTTGGACAAAACTCGCCAAGGCCGACGGCAAAACGATGATGGAAGTCCGCATTCCTGCTAACAAAGGAATTGCAGGCTACGTGGCTTCGACCGGTCAAACTCTAAATATTACAGATGCTTACGACGATCCCCGCTTTGACCCATCTACAGACCAGCAAACGGGATATCGCACTCGCACTGTCTTGTGTATGCCGGTTCATAACGCCAAAGGTGAGCTGATTGGGGTGACTCAACTAATTAATAAGACTCAAGGCACTTTCACAACTTCCGACGAAGAGTTTTTGCGAGCATTTAATTCCCAAGCCGGAATGGCGCTGCAAAATTCTCAACTGTTTCAGAACGTGATGGTGGAAAAGCAGTATCAAAAAGATATGCTGCAAAGTCTTTCAGATGCAGTCATTTCCACCGATTTGCAGGGGCGAATTGTCACAATTAACGAAGCCGCGCTGGAATTGTTGGGCTGTCCGGTAAATCAAGATAAAAGCAAACACAATCTCGTGATTTGGGAAGATAAACTGATCGATCGCTATGTTTGGGAAGTTGTGCCGATCGATAATTTGCAATTTCGACTCGAAGACAGTCTCCTGAATGCTGCCAGACATTACGTTCCCGAACAAAGTTTAACTGTGGGACTGTTGGTGGAAACAACACTGGGTAGCGCAGCAGCAGATACAGAAGCAGAAAGTTACATTTTGGCCGTGCCCGATCGCAATGACCCCACCTTATATTACGCTTGGGGCGAAAACAGCGCCTGGACTGAGGAAGTAGCGCAGGCAGAATTAGCTAATTCCCAATCTCTATTTTCGCTGCGGAATGCTGACCTCTATCACCCTTATTGTCCCCTACCCATCTCCGGCTCTCGAATTAAAGTAATTGAACGCAGTTTGAATTTAACTGTCAACCCGCTGATCAATCCAGAAGGTGGCGCGCGCGGCGGTTTAGTGGTACTCGAAGACATCAGCCGCGAAAAGCGGATGAAAACCACAATGTCTCGCTACATGACTCCCGGAGTCGTAGATAAAATCATGGCCTTGGGCGAAGGCTCCCTGATGGTGGGCGAACGCAAAGAAGTTACTATTTTATTTTCCGACATTCGCGGCTACACCACTCTGACCGAAAATTTGGGAGCCTCGGAAGTTGTGGCCCTATTGAACCAGTATTTTGAGACGATGGTGGAGGCCGTTTTCCACTACGAAGGCACTTTAGACAAGTTTATCGGCGATGCTTTAATGGCGGTGTTCGGTGCGCCCCTGCCGCTCAATCCCCCGGAAAGTCACGGTTGGATGGCGGTGCAGTCGGCTTTAGATATGCGCCGGCGCTTGAAAGAGTTTAATGATTCTCGCCCAGGCGCCGATCCGTTTCGCTTCGGAATTGGGATTAGTTCTGGAGAGGTGGTTTCGGGAAATATTGGTTCGGAAAAGCGGATGGATTACACCGTAATCGGGGATGCGGTGAATTTGAGTTCCCGCTTGGAACAGCTTACAAAGGAGTACGGCTGCGATATAATTTTGAGCGAATTTACCTACAATTTGTGCCGCGAACGGATTTGGGTGCGAGAGTTGGACAAGGTGCGGGTTAAGGGCAAAAATCAGCCGGTCGGCATTTACGAGTTGCTGCAAATTAATTCCGATCCCCTCGATGGGGAAACCGAAAGGTTTTTGGAACTTTACAACAACGGCCGCCATGCTTATATTGCTAGAAATTTTCAGCAAGCTATTAATTATTTTGAGGCGGCTTTAGCTATGCGACCGAGCGATCGACCTGTGGAAGTTCAGATCGAGCGATCCCTCAGCTATTTGGAAATACCCCCGCCCGACGAATGGGACGGCGTGCATACTATGACAAAAAAGTAGCATATTTTATCATATCCGAGAGCCTAAATGTAAAAAAATTGGATAAAGTTTTGAGATCTTCCTTATGACAGAGTTAAGAAGTGGAAAAATGTGAAAACATGAATCGGATGCCACATTAAAGTTAGTATTTATTTTCATACCGACAATTAAATGAACTATTTATCTGTTCCGAATGCCACAAAAGCCGATCGCATTCTGGTTGTAGATGACGCACCAGATAATGTTTTGTTGGTGCAGACAATCCTGGAAGAAGAAGGTTACGAAATTAGCACGGCCGAGAACGGCTTTTCGGCCTTAAGCCAAATTGACAAGTCAACCCCCGATTTGGTATTGCTAGACGTAATGATGCCGGGAATGGACGGTTACGAAGTCACCCAGCGAATGCGACAAAATAAGGAATTGCCCTTTATCCCGATTTTGCTGATCACAGCTCACGACAGCGCCAGTGTAGTCCAGGGACTCGACATGGGCGCAGACGATTTTATCCGCAAACCCGTGGAAATGGACGAACTGCTGGCGAGGGTGCGATCGCTCTTGCGGCTCAAACACAGCGTAGACGAACGAAATTCGATCGCCCTCCAGCGCGAAGATTTTGTCTCCCGACTCGCTCACGACTTGCGGACGCCCCTCGTAGCAGCCGATCGAATGCTAACTTTAATGCAGCAGGGAGCTTTGGGAGAAATCTCGCTCCCCATGTGCGACGCTTTCGGGACAATGGTTCGCAGTAACAAAAACCTGATCGCGATGGTAAATATGCTGCTAGAAGTCTACCGCTACGAAGCAGGGCGCAAATCCCTCAGTTTCGCTCCGGTTGACTTGCGCCAGCTTATTACCGAAGTAGCCGAAGAACTCGCTCCCCTAGCCGATGCTAAAAATTTGTCGGTGAATTTAGACTTGAGTGAAAGTGCAGAAAGTGCTCCGATTGCCAAGTATCCGGGCGATCGTCTGGAGTTGCACCGCTTGCTGACTAATTTAATCGGAAATGCGATAAAATTCACCGACAGCGGCTCTATAGATATCCGCTTAAAAGCTGCCAATTCACCTGTTTATACGAGCTTCAAAAACCAACCGCTGGCATGGGTAATTATGGAAATCCAAGACACCGGCGCCGGAATTTCTCCCGCCGAACAAGCGAAGTTATTTGAAAGGTTTGGCTCGGGAACTCACAAGAAATCCAGCACAGGTTTGGGACTGCACCTCTGCCGCCAAATAGTCGAAGCTCACCGCGGCACGATCGTGGTCAAATCCGAGTTGGGTAAAGGCAGCTTGTTTACTATTCGCTTGCCTTGTTAGAGCGATTTAATTAACTGTAGATGACTTATTTCATAAATGTTTGATGGCTAGAGCAACCGCAGATTTAAGGCAGATAAACACAGATAAACGCAGATAAATAAATTCAAGATGATTTGCGAAGAAATGCAGGAAGTAAAATTAGGGTGCATCCGCTCAAGATATTTGCTGGGACAATTGATAATCTCAAAACTGATGCACACCCTGAATAGATGGTGCGTCAGAATGAGATTTTTGGCGATCGTTAAAAATGACTAAACTGACGAACCCTATCGCTGACTTTGGCTCGGACTCGCATTCCGCACTACAAACCAGTCAATCACGAATCAGAAAAATAGCTTCGTAGTCAGGACTTTAGTCCTTCTTTGGCTCGGACTCGCATTCCGCACTACAAACCAGTTCGAGACTGAATGATATCACTCGTGCGATGTCTGGGCCAGCAATACAATCAGAAAATTATTAGGCAGATGTCATATAATTACTTGGCAACTGAATTTACTTCAACTAAAACAACAGGAGTCCCGCACCAAACACGGTACGAACTTGAGTGACGGGAGGAATGCGCGTGAGGCTTGCATAGCTGAACAAATTATTGATAAACGCAGACAGACTTTCTTCAATACATGATAGAATCTTGTCATGAAACAAGTCCTGACAGTATCTTGCAAACTCCAAGTAATGCCTGAGCAGTCCATCAAAATTGATGCAACACTTCAGGCGTTCGCGAATGCTTGCGAATATGTGAATCAAACTGTATCGCCAACTCTGACAAACGAATTGGCGATGCAATCCTTGATATATCACGATGTCAGAGATATGTTTGGACTTTCGGCGCAGTTGGCAATCCATGCTATCAGACGGGTTTCTGGTAACAGAAAAACAGCCAAAAAAGATGGGAAGTCGGTCAATAAATTTACTCCTACTAGCGTCACTTACGATGCTCGTATCTTTTCTTTCAGGGAAAAAGATTGGACGGTAAGTTTGACTACTACTGGTGGTAGGGAACGGTTTGTACTGGCTATCGGAAACTACCAACTTGGATTGTTGAAAGGTCAAAACCCAAAGACTGCTACTTTGTGCAAACGCAATGATGGTAGTTACTATCTTAATATTCAGCTTGAATCTATGCCCGTCGAACCTCCACCAAGCGATCGAGTTTTGGGCTGTGATTTGGGTAGGACTGACATTGCAGTTACTTCCGATGGAGATACATTTAGCGGTAAACAAATTACCCAAGTTAGAAATCATTATGCCAAGTTGAGAGCAAACCTCCAACAAAAAGCCACGAAGGGCACGCGCAGTTCTCGGCGTAGATGTCGAGAATTGTTGAAACGGTTGTCGGGCTCTTGAAAGCGCTTTCAGACATTGGTAAATCACACTATCAGTCACCGTATCGTAACTAAGGCTCAAAACAAAAATCAAGCGATCGCTTTGGAAGATTTGACTGGAATTAGGGAGCGCACAAATCAGCAGCCACGCTCGAAAAAAGAGCGGAGACTTAGCAATAGCTGGGCATTTTTTCAGTTGCGCCAATTCCTAATATACAAAGCCATAAAGCATAGCGTCAAGATTTTGTTTGTCGAGCCTAGATACACTAGCCAAATGTGCCACAAGTGCAACCATATTCATCCTGTAAAGGGTGAGTCTTATAGGAATGGCAAAAAGTTTGCTTGTGGTCATTGTGGATGGAAAGGTGATGCCGACTTAAACGGCAGTAAGAATATTGCTGTTATTGGGGCTTCCGTAAATAAGCCTGAAGGTTCGAGATTATTTTGCAATTTGCAAGATCATTTCAGGGCTATTGAAAGCCCACACTGTACCTGTACTCAGGTCAGTGCTGGGTAATTTACTATGTCTGACTGTCCAGTGTGCGGTGCTGAGTACCTAGAAAAAAAAGCAGAGTTTTGCTCGATTTGTGGCTGGAATTTGACTCCCTACCCGCAGCGTGCTAAACCTTCCAAAATTTATTTAAAACAAGAACAAGTTAGATTGCAGTGGGCAAAACAAATGTGGGAATCGGCCCGCAATCAACAAAATTGGTCAGCCAGATTTGACGAGTTGCAAGAGGAATTACAGCAAGGTGCGATCGCCCGCGCGTACCTGCAATCTCAGTTAGAATGGGTTCTGTACCGCCTCGAACAACTCAATCCCGAATCCATTACCAGCACTTTACTGCGACTGGAAGAGAAAATCGGCGCCTTACCTGACCAAACTCCGGCTATCTCTGAAGTGGGGATGGATTACCGACAACTGACAAAGCTGTTAGAAACTGGAAAATGGCGCAAAGCAGACGAACATACTTGGGAAATTTTGCTGCAAATCTCTGTCAGGGAAGACGAAGGCTGGCTGAGTGCAGCCGATATTGACGGGTTTCCTCTTACAGACCTTCGCACGATCGACAAACTTTGGCAACAACACAGCAGCGGGCGGTTTGGATTCACCGTACAACAACAGATTTGGGAAAGTACCGCCGGAAATTATACCCAATTGTGCGATCGACTCGGCTGGCGAGTCAAAGAAAATTGGAAATATTACAGCGAGCTCTCATTCAGCGAAAATGCTCCCCCCGGACACCTCCCCGTTACCGCCTGGAGACATCGCGCTTGTTACGGTGCTGGTAAACTCACCGCAGCAGAAAACTTTGCCCGCATTGTCGGGAGAGTTGCTACGGGCGATCGCTAATCATCCAAAATAAAAAATTCAAAATCGCCATTACCTGCTATAATCAAAACGGTTCAGCAACTGGGGCTGTGGCTCAGATGGATAGAGCAAGCGCCTCCTGAAGAATCGGGCACCCTGCGAGGAAACTCTGGGAGTGAATGTGGTCAAACTCAAGGAAGCCTAAGTCTGACAGCAGATACGGTAATCTTGAGCCAAGCTTTATCTAAATTTTGTTTAGGTAAGGAAGGTGCAGAGACTGGCTTTAGGAAGTAAACACCATAAAACCTCCTAAACATACGGCCACCACCTAAAGGCCGCAAGCCTACGGTGAAGGAATAGTCCGGAGAGTGGGGAAACTCACACAAATCTGAAGCGCTAGGTCGCCGGTTCGAACCCGGCCAGTCCCGTTAAAAATCAAGAACAATTAAAAGCAGAAGGGTAAACCCTAAGTTTTATCCTTCTGCTTTGCATATGCGTTAACCTGTATATTCAATCCAAAATCTAAAATCTAAAATCTAAAATCCTCTGACCATTGTTTAAATTTTAATTTTTAATTCCTGTTAGTGGGTTGTACGTGCGGTATTTTTTGTTATGGTTCCTGTGTCAGCTAAATAAAGTTTTTATAGGTTTAGATGTGGTTGAGAATAAATTTAAACAGGCGGCGTTACCCGCGTTTGAGGAATTCACCCAATTTTTGGTTCCTACTAGGGCTTTTGATGGCGTTTTGGTTTGGCTATCAGCAGCTTAAGAGCGAATTTCAGAGACCCCAAGCTTTGTTGGTTCTAGGTGGGGCTACGGAGCGAGAGGTGTTTGCCGCCAAATTTGCTCGATCGCACCCTCAATTGCCGATTTGGGTGTCTTCTGGGAGCAATCCTGAGTTCGCCGAATGGGTGTTTTCAGAAGCGGGAATTAAGTCCGATCGCCTGCACTTAGACTACAGAGCAGTGGATACGGTAACAAATTTTACCACCCTGGTAGATGAATTGAAAGCTCAAGGGATTGAGAGCGTGTATCTGATCACTTCTGACGATCATATGCGGCGAGCTCAGATTATTGGCGAAATCGTGCTCGGCAGTCGAGGGATTAGTTTTAAGCCTGTAGCAGTTCCGTCTGGGCGAACCCCCGAACCCGTGCAAAAAGCTCTCCGCGACGGCGCTAGAGCCATTATGTGGCTGACTACGGGTTATACAGGCGCTAACTTCAGCCAAGCCAGAATTGAATAGACAAAGAAAGGACGGCGGTTGAAACCGCTTTTGACCTCTTACTCGTAGGCGAAGCCAGCGCGAAGCGCTTATGTGGCGAAGCGCCCGTCATCAGAGTAAGAGGTCAAACTACAAAAACGAATTCCGCCGGACGCCGAATGAAGAAAATAACGTAACTTTAACCGCCCGTTCTTCAACCCGCTTGGAGTGGGTTTTGTTTGTCTGGCGTGCGAATTCTATTCGCCCGGTTCAGCGACCCAAATCGTGCATCGCATTAATCTCAGTTGCACATCTTTGAGTCAGCGCTTCCAATTCCGCGCGATCCGACGAAGCGGGCGCCTCAATTAGCTTGCCAATTCGCACCGTCAGCGGCACCGGACGCGGCACTATTGAACCTTTGGATGCGATCGCATGAGTTCCCCACAAACTAACGGGTAATAGCGGTGCTTTTGCCTTAGCAGCTATCAGCGCAGCCCCCAATTTCGGGTCAGTAATTCTACCGTCTGGCGTCCGAGTTCCCTGCAAAAATACACCCGTAGCCCATCCATTTTCTAAAGACTGGATAGCCGATCGAATTGCACTGCGATCGGCACTTTCCCGCTTGACTGGATAGGCACCATAAAGCGTAATTGCCTGCTTCAAAATAGGAACTTTAAATAACTCTTCCTTTGCCATAAATGCCACTGGCCGCCTCATGGAACTAGATAAAATCGGCGGATCGAAATCGCTGGCGTGATTGCTGACTACCACAAATGGGCCTTCTGCTGGCACATTTTCTGCACCGTAGATGCGCCCCCGAAAGTAAAGGTGCAGCATCGGGCTGACAATTGACCACTTGAATAAATAGTAAAGAAGTAAACTTTCGACTGGTTCGCGACTTTTGCTCACGGAAAACCTTAGATTTTAAATTACACTGAATTTTAGCCTATCAGTTCCGCTCTGTAAAATTAACTAGGACTTGCAAAAAAACGCAGGACGTAATGATGCGCGGGTGCATCGCGATCGCATAACTTGAAATAGAGGCGAGAATTCCCGCAGCGACGCACCCGCGCGAGTTGATGGCTAACTCAGGCCTGTTAATTTCCGGCTAGCATCGCTTTTTTTCCTTCCTCGGAAGTCGCGTAACCCAAGAAATCCTTAACCGCTTGGCTGGGGGGATTTTTGTAAGCGTAGTACAACTGGCGCTGATAGCGATAATTGGGGGCTTCCGGCGTCGCACCGTCTACGGGTACAACCCTCACCGTTTTCTGATTGACAACTTGAGCGAAAGTGGCATAGCCGATGCCGTTGTTGCCTAAAGCTTGCAGCAGCGGAGTTGTCGCATCTCGATCGAGCGTAGCAAAATTTCGCCCAGTACCAAAACTACCGCCTCCGAGCACTTGTTCTTTAAAAGTTTGGTGAGTTCCGCTAATTTCGGGCCTGTTAATTACCTTAATCGGGCCTGCTGAACCGCCGACTTTTGACCAGTCTTGAGCATTTCCCTTGAAAATGTCTTGAACTTGAGCAGCAGTTAAGCCTCCCTGAAACGGGTTGTTAGTGCCGACTACGATCGCAATTCTATCTAAAGCAACCGGCACAACTGCCAAACCCCTAGCTTGGTCTTGGGCATTCAAAGGGGTCGATATCGCAGCAATATCGGCTGTTCCCGCCACCAAATCCTGAATTCCTTTTGCAGAACCATTTGCTTTGGCATCGACTGTAGTGCTGGGAAACTTGGCTTGAAAGCCATTCTTAAGGTTGAGATTGATTGTCACCATGCTGGTAGAACCGTCAATTCTCACCGCCGTGCCCGCAGGTACGGCAACTGGTAGTGCAAAGGAACTAGCAGCAACAGGCGATGCTAAGCCGGCTGCGGGCGCAACGGGAAGCGGGTTGGAACTGCCACCGCCTGCGGGTGTTGGGGGATTGGAGGAATTGTTAGCATCCTGTGCCGCTGGTTTGTTCAGAAAAAACCAGCCACCGGCTGCGAGGAACAGGAATAAAAAAATAAAAACTATGGGGGGAGGCCCGCTCTTAGCCATAAAATTCTCCTTAGTTCGGAAGTTGTTTATCGTCGGAATCGTCTAACATTTGCAGCCTGCGACTGACTTCATCATCTTCGGTCATGTTTTCTAATTCTGCCTGAAGTCTTTCTTGGGGGTTCTCAGATATTTCTGCTAAAGCTTGCTGTTCGAGGTTATGCTTTTCGACGGCATTTTTGGCTTGTTCAAATTGCGATCGAGCTGAATCAATATTAAGATCGTTGTTGACTTTGGATATGGCGCCGAGAGCTTCGTTAATCTCGACCATATCTTTCATGTTTTGCATATCGGTTTTGTAGGCTTCCAGCTTCGTGCGCTCTCGATTCAGCTTGTCTTTGGAAGCGTTCACAAACTGTTCGGCTTGTTTTACTGCATCTTCGTACTGCGGCAGGATTTTTTCTATCTGAATTACCTTAGATATGGCTAAGCGGGCTGCTTCTTCGTTGCCGTTGCGGTTGGCTGTCTTGGCTTGGCGCTCTAAAGTTTGCATCTCTCTAACTTTTTCTTCATATTTTGTTTTGGTGCGCTGGTAGGCTGCAACTTGTTTAGAAACTGCTTCTGCGAGCTTTTGGACGGATTCTTGCATCGATCGCAGCGACTCTTCGGCTACGGCGACTGAAATTTTACCACCGGATTCTACGGGAAGTCCCCACAGCCAGTTCCACCCGCCTACTATGGTTCTGCCGGCTTTTTCGCCCATCAGCCAGTAAATAGCTTTTTTCATATAAGTACCGGATTAGCTTGATTTTTATTCCTAGTTTAAATCAGAATTTGCCGATCGACCTCAAGCGCGATCGATATCTACATTATATTTAATCGAGATTTTCTAGCTGTCTGAATCGTCCATCGCCAATTTGCACAACAGGTCGTAGTAAAATTTTCCTGTTGTGCTATTTATTTTTCGGCAATTTTCTGACCAATTAACTCAATTTTACCAGAAAGAATTGGTTGAAAGCCGGAACCCCGATCGGGAGAAATTAAAATCAGACTATTCATTACTCCAATCCTCTTCCTTCTAGGTAGAGGTCGCTCTTAAACTGTCAACTGTCAACTGTCAACTGTCAACTGTTGAAAGCCTGCGGCTGAATCATCGGTTAACAATAGATTAAGCGGGCAAATCTGCAAAACTGCTGACATTTACCAGCGATAAATTGGGACAAGTCCGTTTGATCAAACCTGTGAGAACTTTGCCGGGGCCAATTTCCACTACGCGATCGATTCCTTGTTGTGGCAATTGCAGAGAAATTTCTCGCCAGCGCACGCCTTTAGTCATTTGATAATTCAACCGCTGTTTTAGAGTAGCTGCGCTAGTAGTCGCTGTCGGTTCTGAGTTCGAGAGTACCAGCATTTTAGCATCGGAAAACCTTGCCGACTTTAACGCTAGTTGAAACTCTGCCGCCACCCCGGCCATCAGGGGAGAGTGAAACGCGCCGGAAACATTCAATTTAACCGCGCGTTTGACTTTTATTTTGGCTAGCAAATCTTCTACTGCTGTCGGCGTGCCAGAAATCACTACTTGTGCTTCGCTGTTATCGTTGGCGAGCACCACATCTCGGCTGTATTGAATTTGCAGTTCTAATTCCTGCCTGTCGAAGCCGATCAACGCCACCATTTGCCCGCCGGAGGCAGTCTCCATCAGTTCGGCGCGGCGTTTGACTAAGCGCAATCCCGTTTCAAAGTCAAAGACGCCTGCTGCGTACAGGGCAACATATTCTCCTAAACTGTGACCGGCAACTACTGCGGGTCGATCGCTCTTTTCTCGCATTAAGTCTGCCAAAATGCTTTCTACTACGAACAAGCAAGGCTGAGTGTAGAGAGTCCGAGATAGTTTTGCTTCTTCTTTTTGGCAAACTTCAGGGACAGACCAGCCTAAAATTTCTTTAGCCAGCTCAAATTTAGCTTTGGCTGCTGGCAAGTTTAATAAGTCTGCACCCATCCCGATCGCCTGGGAACCTTGTCCGGGAAATACCCATGCTGTTTTAGTCATTTTTCCGGTAATCTGCTAATTGGTGGTTGCTAAGAAAGTGATTGCAAAAATTCTTTGTTTCCCGCTTCTGAGTTCGCTGACTGGTATCCGCTATCTTTCGGTTCACGAACTATCTACTCGCGACTCACAACTATAACATAATAACTGCGCTTTTTTCGAGGTTTATATTTTTTTTGCTACTTTAATTCAGGTCGATCGCCGTAGTAAAATTTTCAACCTTCGACGGGGGGAAAGTCCATCGAAAAATAGAGGATTTTCAATTGCAGCACACTCTTGTCCAGAATTCCTGTCGAAGGATGCACGGCTTGGTGCAGGCTTTACCCTATGCTATGACCTGTGTATGGCGTGTTAAAAGATTTTTCTTTTTTAATGGTCGCACGCCCGATGTCAGCAGGGCAAGTTTAGAGCAAAATATTGTACCAGTTCCCTAAAATCATGAAACTGCTAGCCTGCGCTTCCAACCCATAGTTCATCAGTGATTCCCCAATCTAAAATCTAAAATCTAAAATCTAAAATCGTATTACCTTCCCCATTGAAAAATCGCCGCCCCCCAGCTCAAACCTGCACCGAAACCAGCCGCAGCAATAGTCTCACCAGATTTAACTTTACCCAGACGCACCGATTCGTCTAAAGCAAGGGGAATTGAAGCTGCTGAGGTATTGCCGTAATTTGCTAAATTGCTGATTACTTTTTCCGGGGGAATCTTGAGCCTTTGGGCAACTGCATCGAGAATCCGTTGATTGGCTTGGTGCAACAGCAGCCAGTCAATTTTTTCGGCGCTGATATTTGCCCGAAACATCGCTTTTTCTATGACTTCCGGCACTTTTTTGACGGCAAACCGATAGATTTCTTGACCGTTCATGGCGATCGGCTCAAATCCACCTTGTCCGATATTCACGCCCTCAATTAATGATTTTGACTCGGCTTTGTAGGCTAAATTGAGAGACGAATTTTGCGTGCCGTCGCTGCGAATTTCAAATCCCAAAAATCGATCGACCTCTGAAGCCTGCAATACCACCGCACCTGCACCGTCTCCAAATAAAATGCAAGTACCCCGATCCGACCAATTCACCCAGCGAGATAAAATATCTGCTCCGATCAGCAAAACATTTTGATAAACGCCTGTCCGAATGAACTGCGAGGCTGTAACTAAACCAAACACAAATCCCGAACAAGCTGCTGTCAAATCGAAAGCCACAGCTTTTGTAGCGCCCAACTGATATTGAATTTTGCCCGCAGTGCCGAACAAATCGTCAGGGCTTGATGTGGCCAAAATAATCAAATCGATATCTGTCGGCGAAATTTCTGCCATGGCGATCGCCCTGCGGGATGCCTCCGATGCCAAATCGCACAAAGAAGTGCGATCGTCCGCCAGCCTGCGCGATCGAATGCCCGTTCGCGCCGCAATCCACTCGTCAGACGTTTCTACTATCTGACTCAAGCCGTTATTATCAAGCGAAACCTGCGGTGTACAAGAACCGCTACCCGTAACGGCAATGCCGAACCCTGATTGCTGCAACATTCCTCTCCATTTACTCGCTTTTCGGTCGAGAAATTAAAAATTAAAAACTTCAAATTTAAACTATTTTTTAAACTGCTGAAATTACCTTTTTCAAGCAAAACAGTTGGTTTAATCTGACATTTTTAATTTGACTTTTTTAATTTTTAATTTCTACTTACTAGAAAGAATTGGTTTAAAGCCCCAAGCCCGGGAGAAATTAAAAGAAGACTATTCATTACTCCAATCCTCTTCCTTCCAGGTCGAGGTTGCACTCAACTGTCAACTGTCAACTGCCAACTGTCAACTGTCAACTGCCAACTGTCAACTGTTAACTGTCAACTGCCAACTGTCAACTGTCAACTGTCAACTGTCAACTGTTCAAAGCTTCTTGTTCCACAGCGCTTTCGCGATTGGACGATTTAATTCGCTCCAGCACTTGGTTGTCAATAGCCCCTTTTGCCAAACGAATGGCATTAAAAATCGAGGCAGCTTGAGACGAACCGTGGCTGATAATGCAAACTCCAGCAACGCCCAACAGCAAACCGCCACCATGTTCAACGTGGTCTACTCGCTGCTTGAATCCTTGCAAGCTTTTTTGCAGCATAGGATCGTTAATTTGATGTTGGAGCCCTTTGACCAGCTCTTCCTTGAGCACCTGGACTACGACTTCGCCCACCGCTTCGGCAAACTTCAACAACACGTTGCCGACAAACCCGTCGCAGACAATCACGTCAAAGTTCCCCGACAGCACGTCGCGGCCTTCGGCATTGCCCACAAAAGGAATGTTCGGATTGTCCGCCAATAACTGATGGGTGCGTACCGCAGCGTCGTTGCCTTTAGAAGGTTCTTCGCCAATGTTTAGCAGGCCGATTTTTGGTTCGGCGACGCCGAGCACGCACTGGCTGTAAATAGTTCCCATCAGAGCAAACTGCTCCAAAAATTTTGGGCGGCAGTCCACATTAGCGCCGACATCGAGAATGAGTACAGAGGTACCCGGTACCATTGTCGGCAAAACCGCACCGATCGCGGGGCGATCGATTCCAGGTAGCCGCCCCAACCTCAGTAGGGCAGCCGCCATTGCCGCACCGGAGTGACCGGCGGACACCACAGCATCAGCCTGCTGCTGCTTCACCAAGTTCATGGCTACGTTAATCGAAGCTTTGGGCTTGCGTTTGAGGGCACTTAGAGGTTCTTCGTGCATTTCCACCGTTCCTTCTGAAGGAACGATTTCTAGCTGACCTGTAGAGACGCGGCCGATCGCGTCTTGAAGACGTAGCGAGTCTTCTATTTGCTGCGGGTCGCCCACCAGCAAAATCTCTACGCCTAACTCTTCTTGTGCCTTAAGCGCTCCAGCTACAACTTCGGCGGGGGCGTGATCCCCACCCATAGCGTCTATTGCAATTCTTGCGCGTGTCGATCCCATTGACCAATGTTTGAGAAACACTAAAAATTCTACCAGGAAGTCAGCCGATTTTCGATTTTCGATTTTCGATTTTCGATTGAGTTACAGCCTGAAATCTGGCAGCAGAAACTAGGGTCGAAAATTTTGGGAGCATCCACGAATGGCGTCGGGGCGTTGTACCCGTTTCTTGCGGATCTGGAGTCTGAATCCAGAAGTGCGAATAAATAACTAAAATCTGCTCGCACTCGATCGGACAATTGTCATTTGCGACTACTCTGATAGAGTTTGTGCCTACTTTACTATTTTTGACTGCAAATTGAAAAACTCAATAGAATAATTTACCTGACCCCGCCCAAAAACGGATAAAAGTTTCCGACACTCGTCGTGACTCGGGCCCAAAATTTTAGACCCGAGTTCAAGCCCCCAGATTGATTCTGTGGAGTAAATCTAAAATCTAAAATCTAAAATCGACTGACTGAACTATAGGTGTAAAAAATGCTGGATTTATTATTTAGCTCGGGAATCATGTCTCTGTGGCTCGACATGGCTGGGGTACACAGTGTCGCGCCCAACGCTGTGTCGCTACTGGCTTGGCGGGGAGGGATACCCGGGTTAGTGGTGGCCGAAGAGCTGGCTTTTGGAGGAGTAGATGCAGCAAATCGAGACTTGCCGACATCCGTCGCGGTGGAGGAATATTTAAAAGATTTGAAGGCAAAACATCTGATAGACGGCAATCAGGGAGTTTGGGTACAAGCCGGAATGGTGCCACTGGTAAGTCAGCAGGGAAAGGTACTGATGCCAGGGGCTTCGCTGACTAAGATTGCCACTTCTCTGGCTTCGCTGGAAACTTGGGGCACCGAGCATCAGTTTGAAACACGGTTCCGGGGAACCGGGCCGATTAGGAATGGGGTGTTGCAAGGAGATTTGGTTGTCAGTGGTGGTGGCGATCCGTTGTTTGTGTGGGAAGAGGCGATCGCCGTGGGTAATGCTCTCAATCAAATGGGTATCGATCGCGTGGCCGGCAACTTAGTGGTGACAGGCAATTTCCGCATGAATTACCAGTCCGATCCTTTGGCTGCGGGGGAGGGTCTGCGGCAGGCTCTCAATGGGCGCAGTTGGCCTTCTGACGTGCTGGCAATATATTCTAAGATGGCTCGGGGAACGAGAAAGCCGCAAGTAACGATCGCCGGCACGGTGATTGCTGAAAAATTTGTGAGCTCGGGACATTTGCTGCTGAAGCGCCGATCGCTCCCTTTACCCGAAATTCTCAAGCAGATGAACGTCCACAGCGACAATGACATTGCCCAAATACTGGCAGACAATTTGGGCGGACACAAAATAGTCCAGCAGCAAGCGACTTGGGCGGCGGGGGTGCCGGCGGCGGAACTTCAATTAATTAACGGTTCGGGATTGGGAGTGGAAAATCGGATGTCTCCGAGGGCGGCTTGTGGGATGATGCAGGCGATCGCGCGCAACCTTCAGACTACGGGGCTGACTATTGCTGACTTGTTTCCGGTGTCCGGGCGCGATAAAGGAACTTTGGAACACCGACACATTCCGCCGTCGGCTGTGGTGAAAACCGGTACCTTAGATACGGTGATTGCTTTGGCTGGAGCCATACCCACGCGCGATCGGGGTTTAGTTTGGTTTGCAATTATTAATCGCGGCACCGATTGGGACTCTTTGAGAGCGCAGCAAGATATATTTCTGCAAAAATTGGTGCAGCAGTGGGGCACTGCACCGGCCCTGCCACTAGCAATTACACCGCACATTGACGGCGCTAGACCAGCTTTGGGGGCAGCAAATCGCAGCGATATTTTGCTGGGAGGTTAACGTCAGTTGACAGTTGACAGTTGACAGTTGACAGTTGTCAGTTGGCAGATTAATGCTTTTAGGCTCGATGCCCGATGCCCGATGCCCGATGCCCGATGCCCAATTCCCCACAGCATAATGTGAGATTTCGCGCGTGGAGTATGTCACAATTGATCGAGGACTATTCTGCAAGAAGATGATCAAACTGCGATTGAAGAGATACGGGAAAAAACGCGAGACCAGCTACCGGATTGTAGCTATGAACAGCTCTACCCGCCGCGACGGCCGTCCCCTAGAAGAACTCGGCTTCTACAACCCCAGAAATAATGAAACCAGGCTGGATGTTCCAGCGATTGTCAAGCGCCTGCAAGAAGGCGCTCAGCCAACTGACACCGTGCGTGACATCCTGAGAAAAGCGAATGTATTTGAACAAGTCGGAGCCGGAGCCAACGTTGAATCCAGCACAGCAGCAGTCAGCTAGTCCCAACTATTCTGGACTGGTTAAGTTTTTAATTGGGCCTTTTTTAGAGTCGCCCGCGTCTTTGCGAGTTGATTGCGAACTGCACCCGCGCCAATCCCGGGTCTGGGTTCGGCTCGCTTTTGAAGATCCCGATAAAGGGCGGGTTTACGGTAGGGGCGGACGCAATATTCAGGCAATAAGAACTACCCTCGAAGCGGTGGCGCAAACGGCGGGTCAGTCGCTGTACTTAGATATATACGATGGTGAAGCGGGCGATCGCAACTCCGGGCCACCTAGGGGCGATCGCGATCGTCCGGATCGAGATCGTTCCGATCGCGCTAGGCGCGATGGGGGAGACTTCCGACCCCGGAGTGGGCCTCCGTCGCCGACTCCCTTACCTAGCAGAACCCCGAGAGAACAACCTCGCCGTACTAACACACCTACGTTTAGAACGAGCAGAAATACTCCCGGTTATTAACTGTTCTGCTGAATGAGAGACAATTTTAGATTTTAGATTGCCTGTTGTAGACTTTGTGTTACAAACCCCGTTGGATTTGAGATTGCCAGTTTTGCGATCAAACAAAAATGTAAAATTTTAAATCTAAAATCTCAGCGGGATCGGGTAAATCTAAAATCTAAAATCTAAAGTTGTCTGACTTCATCAAAGCAACACGGGATGCGGGAAACTCAGACACAAAGCGTGCTCAGAGGGAAGCGACCCGAGGGACTTCAGTCAAGAGTGTTCTTGAAAATGTGATATAATTTGAGTTGGGAGTAAGAACAAAAAACATCTACGTGTTGAAGCATCCTAGTATCGGAGAAATCCCGGCTCCTATGAAACAACGGTTAGGTTTAAGTCCTGATGTCAGTATGACAGGAAAGAGCAAATAATGGCAGGTTGTGGAGCGTACCGCGTCTTGGCAAGTGTGATGGATTCTGAAAGCATTGAAACAATAAAAGTAAACGCGATTACAACATTGGCAATGTCGGTAGTTGTTTTGAGTGTTTAGGCGGCGTTTGACGGTCGCAGCGAGAGTTTACTCGCGATCGCAGAATCGAGCGTGTCTTTAGACCTGAGAGTGTCAAAGAAGGGAGATTTGATTTGTGCCTCAAGCACCAAATTTATTTGCGATTTAAACAGAAAAGACGCCTGAGATACTAGGTAAAATCTAGTACCGGGCGTCTTTTTGTTCGTAAAACAAAGCTGATTGTTAACTTTTAATTACTTACTTGGAGGAGCTCATGCTGGCATGACTGAAAAACTAACAATAGAGTTACCGAGCAATCAAAGCGCCATGTCGCTGGCCGGAAATCAAGAAGAAAACTTGAAAATTATCTCTAAGCAAACCGGCGCCAACCTGGTAATGCGAGGCCAAGAACTGCTGATTTCCGGCACAAAAACTCAAGTAGAATTGTGTCATAAATTAGTGCGATCGCTCTCCGACTATTGGAAATCCGGCAAAACCATCACCGGAGTAGAAATCCAAACAGCGCGCTACGCATTGGATACCAACCGCCAAGAAGATTTGCAAGACTTGCAACGAGACGTATTCGCCAAAACCCGCCGCGGCGAAGAAATAAGAGCCAAAACCTTCAAGCAGCGGCAGTACGTCCAAGCAGTACGCACCCACGACCTAACATTTTGCATCGGCCCCGCTGGTACTGGAAAAACATTTCTAGCAGCTATTTTGGCAGTGCAAGCACTGTTAAGCAAGCAGTACGAAAAGCTAATTTTAACCAGGCCCGCCGTAGAAGCAGGCGAAAAATTAGGATTTTTGCCTGGAGATTTGCAGCAAAAAGTCGATCCCTATTTGCGCCCGCTTTACGACGCCCTCCAAGAAATAATCGACCCCGAAAAAATGGCCGATTTAATGGAAAGAGGCTTGATCGAAGTAGCTCCTTTAGCTTATATGCGAGGGCGTACTCTCAGCAATGCTTTCGTCATTTTGGACGAAGCTCAAAATACAACACCTGCTCAGATGAAAATGGTGTTGACTCGTCTGGGCTTTCGATCGAAAATGGTAGTGACGGGCGATATCACTCAAACAGATTTGCCACCAAACCAACAGTCGGGACTGTCAGTTGCTCAAAAAATTCTGGGTAACGTTGAAGGCATTGCTTTTTGCGAATTCAATCAGTCAGATGTGGTGAGACACCCGCTAGTACAGCGGATTGTTGCAGCTTACGAATTGCACGAAAAATAGTCAGTTTACAGTTGACAGTTGACAGTTGACAGTTGACAGTTGTCAGTTGTTATCGGTTATTTGTTATTTGTTATTTGTTGGTTATAATAACTAATAACTAATGCCCAATTCCATAAAAATTGACAGTTGTTATCGGTTATTTGTTATTTGTTGTTTCTAACAACTAATAACTAATGCCCAATGCCCAATTCCCAATTACCTATTCCCAAATTATGCCTAATCTCAAAGAATTCTTAGAAGCTTGCGAAAAATTGGGGACGCTGCGTTTGATCGTGACTAGCAGCGCCGCTGTACTGGAAGTGCGCGGTTCAATTCACAAGCTGTTTTATGCAGAGTTGCCCAAGGGGAAATATGCAAATATGCACGCCGAAATATTTGAGTTTCACCTAAATATGGACAAAATTAAACAAGTGAAATTTGAGACCGGCGAGGCAAAAAGAGGCAACTTTACTACCTATGCAATTCGTTTTCTGGACGAGCAAAATGATGCTGCGTTGAGCGCGTTTTTGCAGTGGGGAAAACCTGGTGAATACGAACCTGGACAGGTGGAAAAATGGCACGAATTAAAAGAACAATACGGGGAGGTTTGGGAACCTGCACCTGTTGAGGCAATTTAAAACTAACAAACAATAAAAAAGGTTGGTAGTGAGGACTTCAGTCCGCAAAAAGAAGGACTTGCATTCCTCATTACCAACTTTTGGTAGTGAGGACTTCAGTCCGCAAAAAGAAGGACTGAAGTCCTCACTACGAACGAATTAGAGCAAAATATAAAGTTAGCTGTTTGAATGTAATTTGGTATGAAGGTAATTTGGGTTTTTTGTCTGGTTTTGGTTGTGTTGCTGTGGGGTGGCGGTGCGAGGGCGGGGGTTTTGGGCGATCGCATTTCCAGTTTTCCCAATTGGGATAGCAAGCCTCCCATCGCCGTAGCTAAGGGAGATTTAGTGTATCCAGACTGGATGGCCGGAAGTTGGAATGTTGCCAGCACTTTAATAGATTTAGCAGCGCCTTTAGCCCCAAATATTGTCACGCCTGGATTTGAAAAAAACCGCCAGTATTTGCAGCAGCCAGTATTGTTTAAAGTTCGATTTCAACCTGAAAAATTTATTGGTTTAATTTCTACTTATACATCTAAAAAAGCTCCTAAAATTGTAGCCGATCGCAATTTTAACGGTTTGAACATCGCCAAAGCCTATTTAGGCAACGGTGGCGTACTTTCCGTGAAAGTCGATCCAAACAATCCCAACCGCCAGATTACCATACTCAAAGGCGATCGCCAACTAATCTCGATTGTCACCAGTCGCGGCACTGAAACGCCGAATCCTCGGGAGTTTGTATCTACAGAAATTTCTCAGCAGGTGTTTCGGGGCGAGACTGATATTTATTTAAACGAAGTGGAAACAACCACAGCTTATCGAGTGATTGGAAGCGGGGAAAATGGATCTTCTGGGAGTAAAAAAATTGTAGCCGATCAGGTGACAGCGATTTATTTATCGCCCCAAGACCCGGATTATTTCGCGGCTGGAGGGCATCCTGTGGCTTTGTACCGATATCGGTTGGAGTTGTCACCGGGAGAATCGAGCTAATTTATTGTGAATTATGGCAACTTTATCAGGGCGAATGGCATGGGAACGCATAACACAAGCTATCTCAACTAGGATTAATCCAAAAGCAAGCGACTTTCAAATGTGGGCTGAGTCACAACAGGGCTGGCATCCTACTCAAACACCTAATGGCCCGTTAAAATATATTGATAAAAACGGAGTAACTAGATTAACACTCAAACAGGGAACTCCAAGAGCTCCCGGAAGCAACCACCCTCATGTAGAGCTAAAAAATGCTAAAGGCAGTAGAATCGATCTACAAGGAAAGCTCGTTAACAGAAAAAGCCCAGCTAATCATACTCCTATTGATTGGGACATTTAAAAATGGAACGCTTAAACTACTGGCAATTTCCGGGATTTGAAAATATTTATCTAGAGGATAGCTATGTACTTAGCATTAATGATAAAACATCTATACAAATCCTCTTGGAAGCTGTTCTCACAGAAAATCACTCTCTCTACACTCAACCCTTACCTGAAGAACAGTATTGTTATCGGCGGATGAGCTTAAATTTTCCCTACCCTCAAACCTACGATTTGGTTCTGAACAACATCAGCCCCATTGCAGATCCAGATGGTAGCGTTGATTACGGGAATATAGACGAATTTTTTAGCGCGGATGGCAAATACTATTTAAGAGGGGAATGGGGAGAACTTACTATAGTTTCCGATCCACCCCTACTTTTTGATGTAGAAAACTACCTAATTGTCAAAAACGGCGATAATTTTATTGAAATTAATAAGGAAAAAATTAGTATTTTTGAATGGAAAAGGGAAAGAAAAGGAGTAATCACCTTAGTTTACGAAAACACTTCAGGAAGTCCTTTATCTGTTCAAATTCAGGCAGAGCAAGATCCCGAAGGCTTTGCAGCCGTTTTGGGGTATATGGGTGAAATTGAAAGAGGTTATACAACTGAGTTAACAGGAGGCGATCTGACTTTTGACAAGCTCAAGCAATATTACGCCGCTAATTTGAATCAGGAAAATGTGCAAGCGTTTTCTGTTAAATATCCCAGCTCAACGGGCGATAAATATTTGATTTCGGCAATTACTTCCTAGAATTAAGGTGAAATCTCGATCCAGGCATTGTGAAGTGAGGATTTGAGACATCTCTGCTAATTGTCTTTGTCTTCAGCAATTTTATCGAGATTAAAAAATTCTTCCAACAGTTTGAAAAACTTATCGAGGGCGTCTTTTTCATCAGCAGAGAAGAAGAGAATTATACTGTCCCATCCGTGACTTGACGTAATTTGATATCTTTCTTGGTAATTGCTCAACCCCCTTGACAAGAAGACAAGATAGACATTAGATAAAGGAATGGAAAAACTCCCCGACTTAAAACAACTATCGAACGAGGCAAAAGA
>NZ_JAEQDE010000158.1:0-10059 GCF_020737865.1 Microcoleus sp. PH2017_35_SFW_U_B | reverse complement strand
ACAAGGGTATGGCTTTTCTAATTTTGATAATTTTAGAAATCGCGTATTAGCTTGTTTCTTGCATTAGATAAAATTATCACCATAAGTTCTGGAGAGCCGGATACCATCGCCCACAAGGTGACTATCGGTGTGTAGATGCTTTGGTAGTAGGTGATTTTCTCTTTCGCTAGAAGCGAATAGACTAACTTTTCTGGCAGCAGTTTTTCCCAAGGTGAGGCAACGCTCTGTAAAAATTGTTGTTTGAGAATAGACGCACGATTTGGCATAATAAAGAGAGATTTTTTGATTTGTAAGGCAATGATCTATATATATATTGCCTTACAGATTTTTTTTTGGTCACTTTTTCAGTGCCATTTGACTAAAGCCCTCAATACAAACCAAAGTTTGTATCTTCAGTTAATTCTAAAAGGTTCGTAGCGAGGACTTCAGTCCTTCTTTCTTTAACTAAGATAGAAGGACTAAAGTCCTCACTACAAACCAAATTATATAGAGTCTGGCAAGAGGTATAATATTTACTGGTTGATACAAATAATCTCAAATCCAAAATCCAAAATCCAAAATCGAATGAGTTACTGCCTAAACCCCAACTGTTCCAAGCCCCAAAACCCGGATGCAGCCAAAATTTGCCGAAATTGTCGGTCAAAACTGCTGCTGCGCGACAGATATCGGGCCATAAAGGCGATCGGACAAGGAGGTTTTGGCAGAACATTCCTCGCCGTTGACGAAGACAAACCCTCAAAACCCCGCTGCGTCATCAAACAATTTTTACCCACAGAAACCCAACTCATCCCATCAGCCAGCAATCGCAACAGCAAAAAAGCCGCCGAACTTTTTGAACAAGAAGCAATGCGATTGGATGAATTGGGAAAACACCCTCAAATTCCCGAACTATTAGCCTATTCCATCCAAGACAACCGACAATATGTAGTCCAAGAATTCATCGACGGACAAAACCTAGCACAAATTATAGCAACAGAAGGCACATTTACAGAAACTCAAATTCTAGACTTACTAAATAGCTTACTACCCGTACTGCACTTCATCCATTCCCACAACGTCATTCACCGAGACATCAAGCCCGCAAACATCATCCGCCGCGCCGATAAACAATTAGTTATAGTAGACTTTGGCGCTGCCAAAATTGCCACAGGTACAGCCTTACTCAAAACAGGAACCAGCATCGGCAGCCCCGAATACATCGCCCCGGAACAAGCCCGAGGCAAAGCATTTTTCACCAGCGATTTGTACAGTTTAGGCGTAACTTGCCTGTATTTATTAACTCAAATTTCCCCATTTGATTTGTTCGATCCGGGCGAGGATGCCTGGATTTGGCGGCAGTATTTAAGTAACAACCCGGTGAGTAAAGAACTCGGGAAAATTTTAGATAAAATGATTGAAAATGCTACCAACCGCCGCTATCAAACTGCTGTAGAAGTATTAACACAACTGAATCCCCAAGCAGCAATTAAACTCACCATTCCGCAAAAAATCACCAAACCAGTCAAACCCGCCACCAATCCCAATCCGCCCCCACAGCAAACCCATAACTGGCAATGTATTCACACATTAAGCGGACACAAAAACTTAATTTCATCTGTAGCTTTCAGCCCCAACGGAGAAGTTATCGCCAGCGGCAGCGATGACAAAACAATCAAACTTTGGCAAGTTGAAGACGGGCAAGAAATAGTGACTCTCGCAGGACACACAAACTCAGTTCATACAGTAGTTTTCAGCCCTGACGGAAAGACACTCGCTAGCAGCAGCCACGACAAAACAATCAAACTTTGGCGAATGAAAGACGGGCAAGAAATTCGCACACTTTCCGGTCACATTAACTCCGTTTATGGCTTAGCTTTCAGTCCCGACGGCGAAACTGTGGCTAGTAGCAGTTGGGACAAAACAATCAAACTTTGGCGCGTGAAAGATGGGCAAGAAATTAGCACATTTTCCGGTCACATTAACTTAGTTTACTTTGTCGCCTTCAGTCCAGACGGAGAAACTATTGCTAGCAGCAGTTGGGACAGAACAATTAAGATTTGGCGAGTCAAAGATGGCAAGCTAATTCGCACGCTGACAGGTCATACAGACTGCGTTCGCTGCCTAGCTTTCAGCCCAAACGGAGAGTTTCTGGCAAGCGGCAGTCACGACAATACGATCAAAATTTGGTGGGTTAAAGATTGGCAAGAAGTTTTAACTATTACAGGTCATTCCTGGTACGTTGATTCGATCGCATTTAGTCCAGATAGCGAGATTCTGGCTAGTAGCAGCAATCAAACAATCAAGATTTGGCGGGTTAAAGACGGTGAAGAAATTTGTAATATTGCGGGTCATACTAACTCGGTGTATTCTGTTAATTTTAGCCCGGAAGGAGAGTTTTTGGCGAGCGGCAGCAGTGATAAAACTATTAAGATTTGGCAGAATATGATGTTTGTTTGATTACCCACAATCAAAATTGTTTGTAATCGTTGGGCGGGGGCAGGTTTATGAGAAGTTTCGGTTTTAGGCAATTATTGTTGGTGAACCTGCCCCTACAGGAATTACGATCGATTCACCGGAAACGATAGGATTCAACCGTTCTCCCTTTCAATTTTCCGTCGCAACTCCCGAATTACTGTACTTGTATGGCGATCGCGCGACATTTGCCAGCATTCCTCCACAATTTCTGATACATTAAAATTGGGAAAATAACGGCTAACTGAACTTTCGACATATCGCTCGTTTTGCCAGTCGTAAATTCTGAGCTTATTTTTCTTAAACAGCCACACTTCCGGCACTTGATAAGGCAAGTAATCATCTACATCCGTGTAGCTAGTTACATCTACTTCAATTACTAAATCGGGTGGCGGTTCAACATCCCAAGCAATCCGATCTTTACCAAGAATTGCCGCGCAATTATCGATATAAAAACAATAATCTGGTTCAATCCCTCTTTCTTCCGGCAAATCCATCGTAATTGGTGTAAACGCTTCATAATCTCGCCCCAAGAAATCTAGCAGAACTATTGCCACAATTGCGATAATATGAGCTTGTTTTCCGTGTACGGGTAAAGGGGACATTAATAAAATCTCTCCTGGTCGATATTTGATGCGCGGAATCTGACGATCGCCCAATTGTTCTACAAGCGCTTGGTAATCCTGCCAACTACCAGGAAATTTTATCAGCGTTCCTGGGGGTAAGTGAATTTTTTCTGGGGTGACAACTGCAAACATAAAACTTATACCTCCTGACTGAGGATGTGTGTTTTAAACAACTAAAAGCTATTATCAATCTATCTGCTTCACTACCTCCAAGGCTAACCCGAGCACTTCTGCAATTTGCTCATCCTTCAATCCCAACTGTCGTAATTTACCAACCATTGCAATTTTAACTTGATTCGTGCCATCCTGGTAGTCGGGAGTCGCCGGCTGACTTTTATCTGGGGTAGGAGTGGGTAGTTCTGAGCAACCATTGATATAGTTAATTGTATTGCTATCCCAAAAATTAGTAGTGTTGCGATCGCCAAAATTTATATTCAGATTTAATTGCCGTTCTAGAACAGATTCCAGATTACTTTTATCAACTGGTTCATCAAAAGCATCAGATAACATATGCAAAAGCTTGTAACCTACATCCTTAGCATGACCCGCCGTACAACCGTAAGTATCTGCAATATCAGAATACTTTTGTCGATTCAGTATTCCCTCGATAATTTTACGCTGCAAGTCATTGAGACGTTTGCCTGTCTTCGCGCTGAGCACTTCATCTACAAATTGCAATATATGGGCAGTGTCCATCAGTAGGGCTGTCACAGAACTATAGTTAGTATACCCGACTTTATCCGTCTTTATCAGTCTTTTTCCGCCTTGCATAGCGATTTTAGAAATGCCCGTCTTTTTCCGTCTTTTTTTGCTTTGCAGTTTTGTGCCATCGGTCTATGATGTGGAAAAGGATAAAAATTAGCTTCGCTGGAAGAAGGGAGTGTACATCTAATCCCAATCTCCAATAGCGGCCGATGGTGCTTTACTGATGGTGCTTTACTATTTTGCGAGTTGCGATCGCACTTCTAAATTGTCTTCATAGATTTTGGGTGCTCGCCTGTATTTGTGAACAGAATTTCATCTACCAGTTTTAAAACTTTTGCGGTGTCCATAAATAGGTCAGATAGGCAGGTTTTTCCTATATTATCCGATCTTTACGACATTTGAGCAAATTTTTCTGGAAAGTTCCGACTCAATCGTACTGACAGGGCGATCGGGCTTGGGTTTTGATTGGGAAGGTATTGTTTGACACTTAGATTGTTAAATATGAATCCGTAAAAGGAGATAAGTATGAAAAAATTGATTGTGGGCATGATTTCTGGAGTTGGAATTTTTGCTTCTACAATATCAGGGGTAGCTCAGAATCCACCACCTCCAAACATCCCATCTGGTATCTATGGGAGTCAAGGTCACAGCTATTACTGGAATAACACCGAGAAAGCTTCGTGTCACATTGTCGGTCCAGCCCAGTTGAGGCTATTCGTTAATAGAGGTATGCCGAGTAGAGGAAATGCACCTTTTACCCCCTATAATTTTCAAGGTGGTTGTCTATGGCCTCAAGGGCTTTATGTGCCACCAAACAACGAAGGCAAAGTGATGTACATCAACTCCCGTCAAGAGATTTGCCACGTAGGACCGTCATTGTTCGGATTGTTACGCCAGCAATTTGGAGCGCCGCTGGAAGGTCTTTCTCTAGAAGTTATCTCTCAAGGTTTGACAAATATTGGTACTTGCCCCAATCCTGGATAAAATCTTGGGTATTTTTAATACTTCTGCGATGTCCGTAGAGCGATCAGATAGGGAGGTTTTTCAGATATTCTCCGATCTTTGCGACATTTGAGCAAATTTTTCGGGAAAAGTTCCGACTCAATCCGACTGACAGAGTTATCTCTGTTGATTTATGACTGTAAATCGATAGATGCGAATGTTTAGGTGACAAGATGAATAAATTACTGAAATTTACAATGTGCCTTGCTGCGGCTACCTTAGCCCAAGTTTTTACTGGATTTATTAATGATGCTCAAGCTCAACCTAAGAACCGCTCAGATTTGAATGGCTTACTACTCGCGCATCCTAGTAATGGTAAAGTCTACTGGATCGATCAAGGAAAACGACGGTGGATTGCAGGTCCTAATGTTTTCGACCTCTTGTTTCCTGGAAGGCAGGTTCAGCAATATATAGATGTCGAGCTGATTGAGGAAGCATCACCATTAACAATGGAAAATAGAGTTGTTCTTTGTAAAGAGAACGGTCATCGTTTAAATAACAAAGCGTATCTTTTGGATCAAGGTACTAAACGCTGGGTTGCAGGTCCAAAAGCTTTTGAACGTAACTTTGTTCTAAAAGCGGTAACACCTATATCTTGTCCGGCTTTGGTCAGCATCCCAGACGGTAGACCTATCCAATAGGTCGCCCACGTTTATGGAAGTTCTAATCTGAAGACGCTATTTCTCACTAGAGCGCTATTACTTTTTTTATTGATGGCGATCGATAAGGGGTGTGGATGCGATCGCACCTTGTCTTTTTTCACGGACAGGGCGATCGCACTCTTTGTGTGGATGCGCTCGCCCCTCTCTTTTTTACCGATCGACATCGACGCTTATTAGAAGCGGATAATCTCGATCGTGCATCGCGATCTCTGAAAACAAACATCAAATTCTCGAAAGAAGTTTGTTTGCCCAAGAATTAAGGGTATTTGAGAGGATTCTGCCCAGGCAAATGCTAGACGAACTGGTTCCAAATTCCCAATTTGAACCTGCACAAATACACCCCGCGCCTCAACACTTGCAAGATTTCCTGCCAATGGCAAGCGGACAGTTTGTTCCTCCCAAATTGCACCCAATTGCAGCCCTATGTCATAAGGTAATAGGTTGACCGCAGACCCAGTATCTAGCAGTGCATTCGCGGAGACAGAAAAGCCTGCATGACGAGCGAGTGATGGGAATCGTGGGTAATGCTTCATCGTCAGAAAAGGGAAACTCGATCGTACTAGGTATGAGTAGATGCCTCTCGGTCATCCCGAATCATCTGCATCAGAAGGTTTGCAGCTTCCGTTGCGTCGTAGGGCGACCAAACCGGATACTCTGATGCAGAAAAGATAACTTGTAGTTCAGCCTTTGGGATTTGCACAGCTAGGAGTTTGAAGAGTGATAATTTGTCTGACTGGCTCAGACTGTTCACCAAAGGAATTAACTCAGCGAGAGACATGGTTTAAACTCCTAGACATACGAGGATACATTTATCATAAATGATCTGTGAGACACGGTTTTATAGATAGGCGATCGATAAGGACTGGGATGCGATCGCACTTTTATCTACCAATAATCTAATTTTACACAGAAGTACGATCGCCCTTCCTCCACTTCTTCAACAACTCCGGCGTCACCAAACCTTGCGGAAAAAATATCGTCCCCAAAACAATCAGTACCCCAAACACAATTAACCGCCCATCCCGCAGAAATTGCGCCAACCAAACCGGCAATCCCTGAATAGTCGCCATTCCCCTCAAAACCTCCGGTAAAGCAGTAAACACCATCCCACCCAAAACTGCTCCCAAAAACGTTCTGCTACCACCAATTAACACAGAAGTCAAGTAAATAATACTAGCATCAAAAGTACCTTGACGCGCGTTCCAAGTATTCAGAAAATGTGCACTAACAGCACCCACAACCCCAGCTAAAATAGCACCTAACGTAAAAGCCAGAACCTTATAAAAAGTTGGATTAATGCCGATCGCATCAGCCGCCAACTCATCAGCGCGGATCGCCGCAAAAGCCCGCCCCACCCGAATCCGTTCCAGCCGATAGACAATCGCCATACTTACCAACAGTAAAGGTAGTACAATCCACAAATACTCGATCGGCGTTCCAAACGGTTGCGGAATCCCAAAAATCCCCACAGCCCCGCCAGTGATGTCCAGATTCAGCGATAAAACCCGCAGAATTTCCACAAAAGCAATAGTTGCGATCGCCAAATAAATCCCCCGCAACCGCAGCGCCGGAACTCCCACCAAAATACCCAACAACCCCGAAACAGCCCCTGCAATTATCATCTCCACCAACAGCAATGGCAGAGGAAATAAACCTTCTGTCTGCTTAAATACCGTCGTAGATAAAATCGCCGCAATATACCCACCCAAAGCATAAAAACCAGGGCTAGCGAGAGACAACTGACCAGTCATTAGAGGCAAATACAGCGACATTCCCAACATTGCACCCAGCAACATCGAGACAATCAGAAACCCATAAGTAGTAAAAAATGTAGCCATAACTTTATCTTAAATTATAAACATACTTAAATACGGGCTTTCTATCAAATGCGATCGCATCAGAATTATTCATTTCTCTCTTCTCTTTCTCTGCGCCCTCTGCGCCCTCTGCGGTTCAATCATTCCGATGTAACCGGAATCGAGCTAACAAACTTACACCTTTTGAATCAAACGCCGACCAAACAAACCCTGCGGCCTAACCAACAGCATCACAAACAATATCGCAAAAGCCACAGCATCCTTATAAGCCGAAAAATCACCCGGTACAAAAGCCTCCACCAAACCAATGATAAAGCCACCAAAAACAGCCCCCGGAATACTCCCCAACCCACCAAGCACAATCACAGCCAAACCCTTCAAACCAAAAGCAATCCCAAAATACGGCCCCGCAATACTCACACTAGAACCCACCAAACTCCCCGCCAAACCAGCCAGAAAACTACTCACAAAAAACGTCAAAACAATATACCTGTCAGTATCAATCCCCAACAGACTAGAAGTAGTAGCATCTTCAGCCACCGCCTGCATTGCCTTACCAAATTTAGTAAAATTTATCAAGTAAGTTAGGAGACTAACAATCGCCACAGCCACCACAAAAATAACTATTTGCACAGTCCGAATCGGAATCTGTTGATCCGCCGTACCAAAGTTAATAGCTGCTGGCAAATTGCCGTAAGTATTCGCCGGAAAAGTGTAAATCTCAGCCCCGACAAGATATTGAATCATATTTGCGATCGCCACCGCCGCCCCCAAACTCGAAACCACCGTCAGCAAAGGATCTGAGTTTCTGCGGCGTAAAGGCAAAAAAGCAACTCTTTCCACAATTACTCCCACCAAACCAGCCAACACACTGCCCAAAATTAGCGCCACCGCGAAAGGCAACTGCACGGGAATTCTAGCATTAGCCAACAACCCGTTAAAACCGAAAGCACCGCCCATCAGCGCATAAGTGAAATAAGCACCTAAGGTAAACACTGCACCGTGAGCAAAATTAATAATCCCGAGAATAGAAAAAACCAGCGTGTACCCCAGGGCAAAAATAGCATACACGCTGCCGATCGACAAACCATTCAGAAATTGTTGCAGAAATAGAGTTAAATCCATCGCCAGTCACAAATTAGGCATCAAAATTAAATCATTCAATCACAAATAGGCTAAAAAACTACTGTCCTATTTTTTGACTGCATCCGTTAAATCCGCTACAAAATTCCTTGCCGAACTTCCTTTATTTCAGAAACTCAAACTTCCCATTAACTCCATCCGCATCCATTTTAATTTGTGCCACATAAAAGTCTTTCTGATTGATTTCACCTTCCGGCGTAAAAGAAATTTCCCCCAAAGGTGTATCGTACTTACCAGTCAACAACTGCTCATTAAGCTTTGTACGCAAGTCTGCCAAAGGCTTTTTACTAACCTTAGACTGAGAATTAATTGCCTTTAATGACTCCACAAAAACTTGAACGCCCGTAAAAGCTTGAGCGCTAAACTGAGGCGGTTCCTTCTTAAATTGAGCGCGATAAGCATCGCGAAAAGCCTTATTAATTTCATTCTGATATTCCGGGCTGTACGCTTGGGCAATCAAAACCCCATCGCAAAGAGCCTTACAAACAGTAAATACATTGGAAGTATTCAAACCGTTGCCGCCAATGATAACGCCTTTGTAGCCCAACTCCCGCAATTGCTTAATTAAATTGCCTCCATCTGCGGCCAACCCAGAAATAATGATCAAATCGGGCTTGACATTGATCGCATTAGTGGCTTGAGATTGAAAATCTGTATCAGTAGTCAAGAATTTTTGGACTGTTGCCAATTCCAGCCCCATCTCTTTAACCGTTTTCTGGAAAGTTTCAGTCTCAGATTTGCTGAAAGCATCATTCTGAGCAAAAAACACGGCTACTTTCTTGATATTGGGATTTTGCTTGAGGGCGGCTTTAACTGCATTAGGTGCCACCACGGCGACAGGCGCGGAGACTCTGGCCACATAATCGCCAATCTGGGGAATGCCTTTAGCCGTATTGGAGGGTGCGAGGACGGGAACTTTGGCGCGATCGGCGATCGGATCGGCACCAAAAGCTTGCTGTGATAGAGTTGGGCCCACAATCCCCACCACCTTATCCTGATTGATCAGAGTATTGAACGCATTAATCGCCCCTTGTTCATCTCCACCCGTATCTTGGAACACCAATCTAATCGGCGTCCCATCCACACCGCCCTTATCGTTAAAATATTTCTCAGCAATTTTCGCCCCAGCCACCTGTTCCTGACCGAGTAAAGCCACATTGCTAGTTTGCGCCACCCCAATCCCAACCGGAATAGCCACAGAGTTCCCCGCAGCCGTACCCTGTGGCGTAGCTGTGGGAGTTGGTGAAGTACCTGGAGATACTGTATTAGTACCAGTCTGGGGAGTGTTGGTCTGACTGCAAGCCAGCAGCAGTGAGGCGCAGGTAAGGAACAAGGCAGTAGGACGAGCAGTAGGTTTTTTCATGGGCGGGCGATCGAACACATATATATAGAACATCTGTCTGTGTCTGTAGAGATATTCTACCCATTAGCGTCCGAGTCCCCGGAAAAAACCTTAGAATTACGCCCCAAACAAGTGAAATCCGGAAAAGCAGATTGGGCGATCGGGTCAAAGAGTCGGTCTCAACAGTCGAAACCCATACGGTGTATGAATTCAAAAAAAGTCAAAATTATTTTCGCAAAACGCTTGACAAGCCCTTGCGAAATAAGTATATTAATAAAGCGCCAGAGAGAGAGCGGTTCACACCGCGAACT
>NZ_JAEQDE010000157.1:0-10195 GCF_020737865.1 Microcoleus sp. PH2017_35_SFW_U_B | reverse complement strand
CAATATTTGCCCTCATGGCAACGTTCTGAAACTTTACCAAAATGGGATATCACGATTATCCCATTTTGACTGGTATTTTATTTGTCCGCGAGTCCCTAAGGTGCGGTTTAATTGTCAGGATAGCATATATAAAACTACCAAAAGGCTGGCTAAGGTATGTTGTTGCGCTTCAGCGCTCTTTCCGGATCTTAGGAAAGAGCGCGCTGAAGCGCAACTACGTACCTATGCAGCTTAATAATGACTCCCAGATTTCCGGTAGTGCACGGCTGTCACCCCGTCATTTTTCAACAAATGACCGCTTTCAACCGCCGCATAAACCACCCAGTGATCCCCGCATTCCATCCGACCGATCACTTCGCATTCGAGATAAGCTAAAGCTTCAGTCAAAACCGGACAGCCGTTGCTAGCTTCTGTTGTTTCAACTCCGGCAAATCTGTCTTCTCCCGGAGCAAAGTTTTTCATGAAATACTTCCGCAACTGTCGCCCTTCTGCTAAGATGTTGAGCACAAATTTATCTCCGGCGTACATCAAAGCTTCGATCGATCGATCTTTAGCCACCGCAATCGTCAAACCCGGAGGGCTAAACGTGGCTTGCGACACCCACGAAGCCAACATCGCACTCGTGACATCCCCGCGCCGCGCCGACAGTACACACAGGGAACCTACCAATCTTCCTACAGCTTGTTCCGTGCGATCGCTCCCACCAGTCAACTGCGGTTTCGGCGCCCGCAATTTTTGCGACTTAATCAAGGCTTGAGCAAAATCCGTTCCCGCTTCTTTGCACTCGTGAATCGTCGCAGCCGTCGGCTTAAACTTGGCTCGAATCGGCTCAAATCCAATCCGATAGCCAGCATCTTTTAATTTTCCTTCCACTAAGTCGATCGCCTCGCCACTCCAGCCAAAAGAACCGAAAACCCCCGCTAATTTGCTTTTAGTTGCTGTAGACAACACAATTCCCAAAGCCGTTTGAATTTGCGTCGGTGCGTGTCCGGCTAGCGTCGGAGTACCGATGATAAATCCGGCACATTTCTCGATCGCCTCTTGAATTTCTCCCGGTTCGGCAAATTCGCAATTGATGCTTTCTACAGCAACACCGGCCTTCGTAATCCCTTTGGCGATCGCCTGCGCCAAAGTAGCAGTATTGCCGTAAGCCGAAGCATAAATCAAAGCAACTGTCAAGTCTTTTGAATTTTGTTGTTGGCTCCATTCCCGATACAAATTGCTCAATTCGTGGAGGCCGTAACGGACGATCGGCCCGTGACCGGGAGCGTAAAATGCTGTTGGCAAATCAGCTAATTTATCCATTGCTGTCAGCACTTGTTTCGCCTGAGATGCGTGCAGGGAATCGTAATAATAGCGCCGATCTTCGCTGTAAACGCTCCAGCCTTCATCAAATACTTGATCGCCGCAAACGTGAGAACCAAAAAATTTGTCAGTGAACACGATTCGAGTTTGCGGATCGTAGGTGCAAAGTTCATCAGGCCAGCGCGGAGTCGGAGTCGCCAGGAATTTTAATTTGTGACCTTTACCTAAATCAAGAGTTTCTTCACCCCGAACGATCATAATGTTTAACTCTTGTTCGGGAAAAGCCGATCGCAAACCAATAGCCGCCGGATTCGTACAAACAAAAGCTACTTGTGGAGCCAATTCTAACAAAGCTTTGATCGTGACGGATCTGTTAGCATTGAAATGCCCCAAAATTATGTAATCCAGCATTTTCAAGTCCACCCGTTTCTGCAAAGATTCCAGATAATTTTGGGTGAAAGATTCTCCCGGCGGGTCGAACAAAGCAGTTTTGTCAGCTTGAATGAGATAGCTGTTGGCTGTTGTCCCCCTTTGCAGGGAATATTCTACTTCAAATTTTAGTCTGTCCCAAGTGCGCGATCGCACTGCTGCGGTATCTGTGGCAATTGGGACAAACTGCACGTCGCGGGGTTTGGTATTAGATGCGAGTCTAGGAGTCAAAGTATTAGTCATTAATTGCACCTATCTATATTAAGTTTGCAAGGGGGAAACTGTTGATTTTGTGAATGAGATTTTTTTTATTAACCGCAGAGGACGCAGAGGACGCAGAGGGAGAAAGGAAGAAATACAGTAGCATCGTCCTGTGTTTAAATGTAGGGTGCGTCAGCAGATAGTTGATGATTAACTCGAATAAAACTTCGGCTGACGCACCTTACTAATACCTTTGGAGTGTGTTGACTCAGACAAGAAAGACAAAAAACTCGAGGGTTTAATTTCTCTCTTGCTTTTGACAACACTCAACAGTCAACTGACAACTGACAACCGTCAACTGTCAACTGTCAACTGTCAACTGTCAACTGACTAATAGTGATTGCCGACTTTGCGGTGGTGAACTGCCGGCAGTGCTTCGGGATTGGAGACGCGGCCGCTATCGACCGTAGCATATACGATATGATGATCCGAAAGTTCCATCCTGCTGACCACTTCGCATTCCATGTAGGCCAAAGCATCGGTCAAAATCGGAGAACCGTTGGTAGCAGGTTGAGTTTTAACTCCGGCAAATCGATCGGCACCTGGGGCAAAACGCTTCAAAAAGTGCTTCATCAAGCTTTGATAATTGCCTTCTTCCAGCACGTTGAGTACAAACTTATCACCCGCGTGCATCATCGATTCGATCGCCCGATCCTTCGCAACTGCTATAGTTAAACCCAGCGGTTTAAAGCTGGCTTGCGTCACCCAAGAAGCCAACATCGCACTGCTAACCTCGCCTTTTTGAGCAGTAATAATGTACAATCCGCCGCTGATGCGTCCCAAAGCTTTATCAACATCGCTATCCAGGGATTTCATCTGTTTGACAGCCTTGTCCCGCGACAGCCACTGTCCCAAGTCGGTACCGGCTTCGTCGCAAACTTGATAAATCGCTTCCGTCGGCGCTTCTTTAATCAAAATGTTGGGAAATGCTTCTTTCAAACCCAACTCTTTGAACTTGTTTCGCAGCGGATAAATCGATGCGTCATCGCCACCGCCGGATTCGCACAAACCGAAGGATTGTTTGTTGTTAGCTGCAACTAAAATTGTGTTAATAGCAGCTTCGGCATTCTCCGCAGCAGCGCCATTACTCGGTGGCGAACAAATCACAATCCCCGCAGCGCTACCGACAAGTTCCCGCACTTCCTGCAATTCGGCGGTTTTCAAGTCCATCATTTCTACGGCGACACCGGTTTTGGTAATCCCGTGGGCAATGGCTTGGGCGAGGCGATCGCTAAATCCGTAATCAGAAGTGTAAAATACCGCTACAGTGGTTTCTGCCTTAGCTTGTTCTTGGCTCCACTTTTTGTAACGTCCGGTAAGTTCCACCACATTGTACCTGAGCAGCGGCCCGTGACCGGTTGCCACCGTACCGATTTCTCCCAACTCGGCCATCCGCTTCATTGCACTCAGTACCGATCGAGCATTTGGAGCCATCAAACACTCATAATAAAAGTGATAATCCTCCTCAACCGCCGCTAAATCGTCATCATAGGTACTGTCAGAACAGTAGTGCATCCCGAAAGCATCGCAGGTGAACATCACCTGAGTTTTGCTGTCGTAGCTGAAAATAGTATCAGGCCAGTGCAAATTCGGCGCCGACACAAATTCGATAACGTGGCCGTTTCCTAAATCTAGTTTGTCCCCATTTTTGACTACAAGTCGCTCAAATGGCTGGTGTATCAGGTTTTCTAAAAATTGAATTGCTACCTTCGCCCCCACGACAATCGCCTGGGGTGCCAAAGCCAGCACATCTTTCACCAAACCGCTGTGGTCTGGTTCAGTGTGGCTGATAATTAGATAATCAATCTCTTTCGGGTCAATTTCCCCCTTCAGAGTGTCCATATATTGCTGGCGAAACTTCTCGTGCGAGGTATCTACGAGGGCTGTTTTTTCGCCGCGAATGATGAAAGAGTTGTAAGTTGTACCGTTTTTGAGCCCGAATTCGATGTCAAAACGGTCTCTATCCCAGTCCAGGCATCGAATTGCCGTTGTATCAGAGGCAATTTCGACCTTTTCCACCGTCAATCTGCGTTGGACTCGTTCAGTCAGGGCTACCATACTCTGCCTCCTTGTCTGTTATCCATTACCTTATTGTTTCCATTCTGACACGTTTCTTTTGTAAATCTTCATAAAATTTCTTATGATGCTGTTAAGTAACTTCAAAGTTATTAATGTTTGAGTTGGGCGATTCCCTACCCGATAGATTCGCTTCACGCCAGTTTTTGCACAAATCTACCGATCGGGTCTTGACAAAATTATGATTTTGCCGATCGAGCTAAAAAAAAATACACGCACCCGCGACCTCAGAAACCCGGTTTCTTCGTATATTTCTCGTTCCCAACAAAAAACTCGTAGAAACCGGGTTTCTAGCCGCTCATAGGGCGGCCCTGAAACTCTCCGAAGTGTTGTTACGTTGGGGCCAACGATCGAATTTTATTGTGGGAGTTCTCGGAGGAAATAATATGACAAATCTTATCCCTTCTGATTAGTAAGTGGTAACTCCACAATCAACTCAGTGCCTTCACCAACCTGACTGACGCACCGAATCCGCCCGCCGTGAGCTTGTACAATTACCTGATAGCACACTGAAAGCCCCAAACCAGTACCTTTTCCTACAGGTTTAGTCGTAAAAAACGGGTCAAAAATCTTGTCTTGAATGTGCGCCGGAATGCCACTTCCTGTATCGCGCACAGAGATTGTTACCCAGTCCGGCTCGCTTTGCCAACTGCGGATCGTTAATTCTCCCGGTTTGTCGGCCCAGGCGATCGCATCTAAGGCATTGTCAATCAAATTATAAAATACTTGGTTGATTTGACCGGCATGACATTTGACTGGCGGCAGATTTCCGTATTGCTTGTCAATTTTTATATTTGATTTTAGTTTATTTTGCAGCATCAATAAACTGCTTTCCAAACCTTCATGCAAATCCACAGCTTTAAATTCTGCGTGATCTAAGCGAGAAAAATTTCGCAGCGTCATCACGATCGCTCTAATCCTGCTGCTGCCTTCCCGCATCGAATTGAGCAGTTTGCCAAAGTCATCTCGAACGTAATCGAGTTCTAGTTCTTCATTGATTCTGACAATTGCCTCCGCTGCTTCTGGGCAGGCATTCCCGCACAATTCTAGAGCTTCGTTTAAGACTTTAAAATATTCTTGAGCGTGAAACAAGTTAGCGTGAATGAAATTGTTGGCATTGTTGATTTCGTGAGCAATTCCCGCTACCATTTGCCCCAAACCAGACATTTTTTCGCTTTGAATCAATTGCTGCTGCGCCGATCGCAATTCTTGCATTGCGGCTTGCAATTGCTGGGTTTGAGCTTGAGATTTGACCGCAGCTTCTCGGACTTGGCTGTAAAGTTCTGCTTGCTGAATCGCGATCGCCATTTGGTCGGCTAGCTGCGACAGCAACTCCATTTCTTGGCGCTGCCAATTTCGCGTATCGCCGCACTCGTGAGCAATCAGCAAACCCCACAGTTTACCGGGAAATTTTACAGGACTTCCGGCTGTAGCGAGTAAATTTTCTTCGCTACCGGATGTAACAATGGGTACGATCAGATTAGCTTTTACCTGCAAGCTGTCTAAGAAATCAACGTGACAAGGCTCTAAACCGGCATTAAAAATATCATTAATTGCTTTGACTCGCCCTTGCTGGTAAAGATCGGCGTAATTTCCCCTAAAACACTTATCTTCCCCCATATCTCCTAGAATAGAAGGCCAAGGAACTGTCATATCTTCAACGACAACTTTTCCTTGCCAGTTATCTTCAAACTGGTAGATAATTACCCGATCGCACTGCAACCATTGGCGGACTTCTCTCACCGCTGTTTGCAGGATAGTTCCCAGATCCAGGGTACTGCGAATTTGGTTGCCAATCAGTCGCAGCAGAGATTCTCGTTCGGCTTGACGGCGGGTTTTGCTGTAGAGTTTGGCTTGATTGATCGCGATCGCCAATTGCGATGCTACCCCTTCTAACAGTTGCCGTTCCCAATCAGTCCATTCCCGTTCGCGATCGCACTGATGCAAGCCAATTATGCCATTCACTTCACCTTGATAGCGAGTAGCGACTGCCAGCATTGACTTAATTTCCAAAGTCTCGGCAATTTTTCGGGTTTGTGCATTTAACCCCGGAAAATCCAGAAACTTCGTCAATGCTAGCGACTCTTGTCCAGACACGACTGCGGCCAAGTGCGGGTTGTCAGTAATCGGTACTTTCATCCCCAGTTGTATGGGATAGTCTCCCGCGTTGTACTCTCCCCGCGTGACTAACGTTTTTTCTGTATTGGATTCTTTGACTAAAATACTCGCGCGGCTGCACTGTAGCGCTTGCCCCAGCAATCGGCACGCCGATGTTAAAATCTGTTCTATATCAAGGGTGCTGCGAATTTCGTTATTAATTTCGTTGAGCAAGTTTGATAGCTGAACTTGCTGCTGCATCTGCACGATGATGGCTTTTTGTTGGTCTACTTCCGGCAGCGAAAGACCTTCTTCTTGATTCCAGTTACCTGATTCAGGCAACCGCGCAGTCAGTCTCTGCCAGGGGGTTTCTTGTTGTTGTATTTTTAAAGACATATTTACTCAGCACTTGTACAGTATTTTGATAGACTCTGGTTGTTTACACATTTGCTTACCCCGCCAACAGCAGATCGTCGCTACCACGAATTTAGGACGATATTAAAACATTATAAATGATATATCCCGAGCATAGCAATTATTTGCTTTACAAATATTTATAAATAATAATTATGGTCAAGGAGCCGACAATACTAATGAGGCACGCGCCATCTTTTTCGTCAGATGTCAATTAGAGTTAACCGTCCCCCTAAGCGAATAAAATTAATCTAAAATCTATCTTTAGTGATAATGTTTGCGCGCGATCGATCGATGAACATGAAAAACTCAATTGCCGACAATTTTTGTCCGGGATCTGGCACTGACAACCCGATCGCTGGATTGACAGGTAAAAGCCTGGTTAAAATAGCTTTGGCGATCGGCAATTCGCGGTTGCACTGGGGATTATTTAAGGGCAGAACTTTGGAGAGAACATGGGATACTGAGCATCTCAAAACTGATGCTGTTTCCCGGCTCTGTGAGGCAGAAAAAGCGGAATATTTGGTGGAAACGGTGATGAGGTCGATCGAGCAAATATCAGCTCAAAATCTGCTTTGTCTTCCTGCTACTCCCGCTGTGTCTAGTCCTCACACACTTTCTGTAGTGCCGCCACCTTTAGTTTTGGCCTCAGTAGTTCCCCAGCAAACAGCAATTTGGCAGAGTTATCCTGAAGTCCGAATTATTACTTTAGACCAGTTACCGATCGGGGGACTCTATCCTAGCCTGGGGATTGACAGAGCTTTAGCTTTATTGGGTGCTGGCAACCAATTGGGTTGGCCAATTTTACTGATAGATGCTGGTACAGCTCTAACATTTACTGGGGCTAATGTCAATAGGTATTTAGTCGGGGGTGCCATCTTACCGGGTTTGGGTTTGCAGTTGTCCTCGTTAGGGAAAAAAACCGCTGCATTGCCCTCAGTAGGCTTACCAGAAAATCTGCCGCGTCGCTGGGCTACAGATACTGCTGGGGCAATTCAAAGCGGGGTTGTATATGCGGCGGTGGCAGGAGTTAGGGATTTTATTGAAGATTGGCGGAGGTTGTTTCCGAATAGCAAAATTGCAGTCACGGGGGGCGATCGCATTTTGTTATTGAAATACCTGACCGCACTATTTCCCGATACGGCTTCCTCGGTAATTGACGCACCAGAGGCTATTTTTTGGGGAACCGTGGGATTTTAGATTTTAGATTTTAGATTTTAGATTGAGGGATTGGGGGATTGACCAATTGATTGAGATTTGATGTTGAAGAATTGGTAATGATTGATTCCGTACAGGTTTGGAACAGGGGCATACGGTTGTATTTTTTTTGAATTCATATTAGTTTGTTAAATGTTGACGGCGACCAATTCTTTGCAATCAATCGGAATGGGAATAATAAGAACAGAAAAAATCTGCCTCAATCAACACAGTGTTAAACGCAGCAACTGGCTCTATTATGCAGGTTAATGTTTATTAGGCACGTTGTTGCGCTTAAGCGCTCTTGCATATTAGGCACGTTGTTGCGCTTAAGCGCTCTTGCATATTAGGCACGTTGTTGCGCTTAAGCGCTCTTGCATATAAAGAGCGCTCAAGCGCAACAACATACCTTTTTAAAAGGTGTACCAATGACCAATTCATTTGGCAAACTGGCGAATATAGCGAGCAACAATATCCGGGACTTCCTGCGGCAAATTGATGTCTCCCGGACTGACAGATTCCAGTTCGGCATTAGGAGCCAGAGCGGCATAGGATTGACACAGAGACAAAGCTGCGGGGGTATCTTCAGAACCTTGCAAAACCAAAACAGGCGCTTTCAGCAAGGCCAAATTCTCATCAACTAACTCTGCTATAATTTCAGACCGCCGCCGCCCGAACAGCAACTGCACGGCAACTGGGGACTGCATCAACTGCTGTCTCAAGTTTAGCAGTCTGTCAATCTGCTTTTGACCCCCCAGCAACTTAGCAATTGGATAGATCGATCGCAACAACCAGTATGCCAACGGAGGTTGAGCTATCAGCCAGCTAGCCGTCTGCCACCGCCCCCCCTGGTTGCCAGCCTTGACGCCTTCTGGGGCTAACAACACTAAACCCTGAACTCGATCGGGATATTTGATGGCGTAGCTAGCAGCCACCCAGCCGCCCAAAGAGTCACCAATTAAATAAACCTCTTGCAGGTTCAAAGCATCGAGGTATTGGGCGAGACATTCTACTTCCAGATCGATCGAATAATTAACATTTGGGTGTTCCGAGTCGCCAAAGCCCAGCAAATCTGGTGCGAAGCATTGGAAGTCCGGGCTCAAAAGCTCGATCGTCCGCAGCCACTGACTGCCGTCGCCCCAAGAACCATGCAAAAATACTAAATTTGGGCCTCTGCCGACTTCGCGCCAGAAAATGTGTCCTAAAGAGAGTTTGACCCGAGAATTGCGTAACGGTGAGTACATCCGGTTTAATATTCAGCAATAAAAAGATTATTAAATTAATGTTCAGATATCATAAATTAAAGCATGGAAACATTAAAAATTAATTCCCTACTAATAAAAGGTAGCTTGTTAAGGTGAGGTAATTCCCAACGTTGCTCAAATGTAGATGCCCTGAGAATTTACGCTAAAGTTGTCAGGCCTTGAAAATAGTTCTGCAAGTGTTCGCCATTATCATGGCTAAGCTGGTCTTCCGGCAGCGCAGTCGGCAAAAAAGCCTCCACCTCGCTGATTTCAAGCGAATCCTGAACTTGCATCTTGCCCTGCACCTCTGCTTCCACCACGATACAAATCGAGTGCAAGCGAGGATCTCGATCGGCAGCCGAATAAACGCCCACCAAGCGACGAATTTTGACTAAATCGAGTCCTGTTTCCTCCGCCAATTCTCGGCGCACTGTTGTCGGAATATCCTCTCCCCAATCCACCATACCTCCCGGAAGTGCCCAGCGACCGTTGTCGCGGCGTCGAATTAACACTATTCGCCCGTCAGGTAACACAGGAATCACGGCGGTACCAGTGACGGGATGTCGAAAAATCAGACCCAGCACAGTCTGTACAAATTGCCACAATCTACGCATACACTCAAAAGCTTGTTTAGGGGAAAGTAATTTTAGACCTGCTATCTCGCAGATTTGGGGTCAGAATTATTATATTCTTCTTTCAGGCAAAATGTCCGGCAACTGTCCTAAAATCTCCGCTGCGTGAGATTCTGGTTTGACTTTGCGCCAAACATTTTCAATCCTACCATTAGGGTCGATCGCGAAGGTCGATCGAGTAATGCCCATAAATTCTTTGCCCATAAATTTTTTGAGTCCGTAACAACCGTAGGCGGTTGCCACTTCGGCGTTTGAGTCGCACAGCAAGGGAAAAGGCAGTTGATATTTAGCTGCAAACTTGGTGTGAGATTTTGCCCCGTCTGTACTGACACCGATCACTGCAATATTTCGCGACTCGTAGTCCGATCGCTAGAAATCGTTTTATTGGAGTAATTCCGAGTCAACGGGAGCAAATTAAAGCTCATAGCCATAGCCGTCACTCCTATGTAGGGCTTGCTGAATAATTGATTGCCAACCAAGAGCAGGAGCGATCAATATATTCAAGCTTGGTTAAAGATAAGTTTTTTCTGTATCGAGTCG
>NZ_JAEQDE010000156.1:0-22266 GCF_020737865.1 Microcoleus sp. PH2017_35_SFW_U_B | reverse complement strand
TATTCCAACCTTAGCAGAACTTGCGAGTGAAAAAGCTACCCACAATTGAGCAACAATGGGTAGATTTGTCCAAGAATCAAGTTACAGTTTCTAGCCCCCTTAAAAAAGGTGGGGACAAGTATCCGAGCAAAGTCCCCCTTCTTAAACGGGATTTAGCAGGGTCAAAGAGTGGCTCGCGTCTGGGACAATAAAACTACCCTGCTTCAGAAGGGGGATGCGAGGGGAATGTGGACTCGGATAAAAGCGAGATGATTCAATCGTTTCAGACTTAAGTTGAGACCAATACTTGCTACCTAGCCCAGTCAGTACCGCGCCATATCGTGAAAAACAAGACGCTAGAAATCAACGCGCCCAGCAGCCACTTAACAGCATTTTTAAATAACCCCATGCGCTGATTTGACTGCACCGTGGCCCTTTGCGCCTGCAAGCGTTCCTTAGCCGGAGTAATTCTCGAAAGAATTTGGCTTTTCAATTCCTGCGGGTTTTGCGTATTCGCTTGCACTCCCAAACGGCTAAGTTCCCCAGCCAAAGTCTTTAAATCTTCAGGAGTACCCTTATTCAGCCGTTCTTCTACTTGCTGCAATTGAGCTAATTGTTGGTCGGCTTGAGTAGTAATTTGCTTGTCGTTTTGGTTGTTGACATAGATAGTGCCAAAAATTCCCAAGGGCATCATCAACAGAAAAATCACCGCCAGCAGCAGACAAACCCAAGACAAAACTTTCAAAAGAATGTTTTCCAAACTTCTGCGGTCATATCCTTCGCCAAAAAATATCAGCGCCATTGCCAATAGAGGAACTGGCACCCGTTCCACTACAGCGCCAATTGTCTGCAATTCCCAGACGCGATTGCCAAAATTTGCTGGTATCAAAACTGCGATCGTATCTAATAAAGATAGAATTAATAGACCGTAGCCAATCCAACGCAACCTGTAGATAGAAAAACCTTGCTCGCCTTGTACGTCATTCATAACATCATCACAGTTGTTGTTAACAAAAACAATCTCTCTCGATCCGCTAAAAAACGGATACAAGCTACAGATTGAAGTAGTCGAGTCTCCACATTTTAGACCAAAGTTAGAGTTCCTAGATTCATCTGCTATTGTAAATCTAAAATCTAAAATCTAAAATCGACTGACTTAAGGTTCGGGAAATCGCGGCTGCCACCACCCATACCAAGAAACCCAAGCATTTTCTAACACTTTTTGGGCATTTTCTGGAGTTGTTTTATCCAAAGGCACAGACATCTGAGTCCACAAACATCGCCGGTCTTGAATATTTCCCCTACCCAACAGCCAAAACAAAACCCGGTTTGGCTGCCAATCGCGAGTGTTGCGATTGTATCTAAACTGTTCGGCAGTGACTGTAGCACTGCCGCGAGGATTGATACACGAACTCAAATACAATCGATTTTGCTGTTGCAAAATTCCGTGAAACCCCGCGCCTTGAGTGTTTGCTAATGTTAGTTTACCAGGAGACGACTTCAGAATAGTATGTCCCTTCATCATACTTTCCACATCCCCGATGGTGCCTACCACATAGCGCATCTCTATTTCTAGAGCAATGTTACTTTTTTGATATTCATACTTTCTGGCAGCCTTGACTTCTGAAGTATCGCTAATTTTCAGCGGCGCGCTGTTTTGTAGTTTCCACTCTGCTAGAGGCACCGTAGAGGGAAAGTCAAACTGGGTTGCAGAATTATTGCCTTTCGAGGGATAGAATGTCAATTTGCCTGCGACTAATAAAACCCCTGCAAGAGTAACAGCCAAAAGAGAAATCCTAACTGGTTTCCAATAGGTAATAGCCATTATTAATTTTATTGCTCCTGATTTTGTGGTTCGTTTTTTAAGATGGCAAACCAGCAGAATAACCCGAAAATTAATACAGCAATCATCGAAAAGACTACCGAACCATTTCCTTCGTGCCAGTATTTAAATGCTTCGGGTTGAGATAACGATACTAGCACTGCCATGAGAGAAACTCGGGCGGCATTAACTACAAATGCAATCAGGACTGCAACGATCGGCACTAGAATTTTCTGCCCCACAGTTGTCGGAAACATCAGCAAGAAAACCAGGGCTAGTCCTAACAATTGTAGAATTGCATTCACCCCCGAACAGCCGTGATATACTTCGACGCTGCCCTTTTCTAGGATGAGAAAAACTCCTTTGCGTTGAACTTCAAATCCTATATAGTGCAGGATAAAAGTTGAAACTTTTGCTGTGTATAGAGCTACATCAACAAATACTCCGATTAATCCGGGAGGAATAGCTGTATAGGCAAGAATTAGCAGTTCCTGCGAATATTGTTTCAGTCCTTTTGTGCCGGAAGCTAGCAAGGCCAGACTTATTCCTGTCAAGAAAGGCGAAGCCCTGATAAAAAAGTCGTATCCAAATATCGAAGAACTTTTGAGCAAGATGAAAGCAATTAACGATGCCCCAAAGAAACTGGCGAAAATTCCACTTTCAAAGGTTAAGGATTCGTGCCTTTCCCAAATGAGAAATGCTACAACTCCCCAAAACAGTAACATTGTGCCAAATAGGTCTGTGTCGTTGGTTCTGGAAGTCAGAGTCAGTTGCACGGCAATCAAACCGGAGGCGATGCCTAACAGCCAGTATTTCGGTTCTTGGATGTGTTTTAGCCAGTTGATTTCGGTCATTGCTGCTTTCTGTTTTTACTAAAAACTTTTAAAATGCTTAATTCGATCGCTCTTTTGAAATTATCAGCTACAAACAGTTGGTTTTATGGGCTATGGATGAAGTTTAACTAAATCTTCACATACATTGACAATTGTCAATGTATGTGATAAATGCAAAAGTCATTGTTGGTCGTTATTTGTTAGTTGTTAAGTATTAGGTGTTAATTACTGGTTTTAATAACTAATAACGAATAACCAATAACGAATAACCAATAACTAATTAGCGTATATCTTGCTGTAGTAAGTTTGATATTCCTCGGAAAGCAGGGGTTCCCACCACTCGCGATGGGCTAAGTACCATTCCACGGTCTGCCGCAAACCTTCTTCAACTGTGACTGAGGGAGTCCAACCTAACTCTGTTTTAATTTTGTTGGCATCAATAGCATAACGCCGATCGTGCCCAGCTCGATCTTTGACAAATGAGATCAGTTGTTCGCAAGGACGCGCGGGCAAATCAGCAGCTAATTCGTCCATTAGTTGGCAGAGCATTTTGACTAAATCGAGATTTTTTACCTCGTTATTGCCACCAACATTGTAGGTTTCTCCGGGCTGGCCGCGGTTGATAACGGCATCTAAGGCGCGGCAGTGGTCGAGCACGAACAGCCAATCTCGCACGTTTTGACCGTCGCCGTATACTGGCAGCGGTTTGCCCAATAGCATATTGATGCACATTAATGGAATCAGCTTTTCGGGGAAGTGATAGGGGCCGTAATTGTTGGAACAGTTGGTGATAATTGTCGGCAGCCCGTAGGTGTGGAAATAGGCGCGGGCGAGGTGGTCGCTGCCAGCTTTGGAGGCTGAGTAGGGACTGTTGGGGGAGTAGGCGGTTGTTTCGGTAAATGCTGGGTCGTCGGGGCCGAGACTGCCGTAAACTTCGTCGGTAGAAACGTGGAGGAAGCGCATTTGTGATTTCACAGACGAATCATCAATTGCTTCCCAATGCTTGCGGAAGGCTTCTAAGAGTGTGAAGGTGCCGACTACGTTGGTTTGAACGAAGGCGCCAGGCCCGATAATCGATCGGTCAACGTGAGATTCTGCGGCAAAGTGAGCGACTGTGTTGATGTTTTCTTCTTTCAGCAAGGTATCGACTAGGGTACGATCGCAAATATCTCCCTGCACAAACCGAAAATTTTCTCCTCCTTCCAAACTTGCCAGGGTTTGTCTGTTGCCGGCGTAGGTTAAAGCGTCGAGCACGACTACTCGCGAGCCCGGATAGCTGCTGCACCAGTGATGCACAAAATTCGAGCCGATAAATCCAGCCCCGCCCGTCACCAACAATCGATGAGGATCTCGCTCCATGCCTTGATTCCCGCTGTTTGTCATAAAAATAAAAGTTTTTCCAATAACTAAGCCTTTTCAAAAGTAGCCTTAAAAGTAGTTTTTCATCAAGTGTGGGTCGCCCTGTGATTAAAATTTCTATGGTCTCATATCATTTCCGGTTGACGGCAGTGCCGTGTCCCTACCGTGATTAATCGTAGGGACACGGCACTGCCGTCTCCTAATTTCCGTTAATAATTCCGATGCAACCGGAAACGATATCACTTCAGATTTTCTAATTTGGGCGCGATCGCAATATTGACTCGGTTGACTTTAATTTATAACGGTTTGTTTGTCAAAACGCTTGCTAAACAGTGGTTTCAGCTTTTTTACCTGGCAACTTTAAATTTCAATGGCGATGGGGAGATGTTGGCAGTTGCGATCGATCTGTGATTTTGGTGGCGATCGCCTGTTGATAGATTTGTAAAGAGCTGTTACCATTTATTTTTTAATTATCCTTTACAATCTCCAGAGCACCATGAAGAAGTTTCAAGTGTTAGCTGGCATTGCTTCCACCGTTGCGATCGCGAGCAGCATCGCCATAGGTGACCCTGCATCTGCTTTCCCCTGTTCCTACAAAAAATCTGGGGCTGCTCAATCTGGTTCTGGGCCAACAATCGTGGGTTCCGGCGGCTCGGATCGAATGAATCCGTGGAAATCCAACAAAACAGTAGCTCTCGGTTTCCTAGGCTTGGCTGGGATTTTGGGTGGAGGTGCGGCCTACATGAGCTACCGCGCCGGTCAGCGCGCCTCTGCTGCTTGCGATGCGATGAGCGATAATTTTGAAGTTTTTGAAGAGTCGCTAGATCCGATCGCAGATACAGGTGTAGCTGAGCCAGCAGATGCGGTTGCAGGCGTTCGCGAACACCCGGAAGCTCCGGGCGGCGAGCTGGATTTGCCCGTAGCGCAAGTTGCCGAGGTGAGTTCGGAAAGTGCGATCGAACCAGTCGAAAGTGCGATCGTCAAGTAGTTATCTCCAGCCAAAGTATTCGCTCAGCAAGCCTCCAATTTTGCCAGATTGGAGGTTTTTTGATTTTAAATTATCGACGGCTACAATTTGCTTTGATTGCGATCGAAACACAGCTTTCCGATCGCAGATCGATCGAGAGCGCGCAATTCGATCGTCGGATTCAAAAATGCTATAAATTTAGATGACTCAAAGCAAGACAGCACGCTACCTTTGGCGATCGCTAAAAATACTCTTCAGATCAATCTGAGGGTAGACGGCAAAAGTTCCAATCGCCTGCTACGGTTTAAAATATAGCCCTACAGATGACAACTATAGGTTTTTATGAATGCTTGGCGCGATCGATTCAATCAATTTACAGGTAAAACTAGACTGGCAGTTTGCCGCGTGTTCGTTCAGCTAACAGGCGAAGAAGTTGCACCGCTGTTAGGAGTTCTCAACCGCACCGCCAGAGAAGGAATTGATGGCGATGGTGACTTAGCAATTTTAGGAGAAGGTCTTGTAGAAATTTGCAATCACCTGTTACAGTACGATAACTACTGGCAAGCCGCCGCTAATGAAGGCGATGTTTTTTGGGATGAAGGCGAAGCTGGCGATTATGTGGATGAAATTTTCACTGATTCAGCCGATCGCTATCTCAGCGAACCTCAATATAACGACTCTGTTTACGATAAAAATTCTCCCTTATCTTTGCCGGTAACGAGAAATGTTGTGGTGATGCTCACAGTCGCTTATGAAGGCGAAGTTCCTGCTCTCGAAACTGACCTCGCTGACATCAGCGCGCTAAAAATTGGTTTAAAAGCACTGATTAATTTACATTACCAAGAAAGGCTGCGAGCTGTGCAAGTTCACTTTTCTCCCGCGCAGTTGGGAGACGAACTTACTAACGACCAAGTTTTGGTAAATTTCCCCGAACTCATTCCCCTTTAAGGAAGTCATTAGTCATTAGTTATTAGTCAGTGGTTATTTGTTGGTTATTATAATAATCCATGCCCATGCCCAATTACCAATTACCAAATATTATTTATGCTGCGAAAACTGACAATTTATTTAATGACTTTAACTTTCTTGTGGACGGCAACTGCCTGCGGTTCTCCTACGCCAGAAACTCCTGTAAATGCTCCTGCAAATCCTGCTGCAAATAGGAATGTAAACACGGTGCGTCCTGCACCAAACAATAACTTGGCTCAAGGTCAATATCCCGTACAGCAAGCTACCTACGACGATTCGGATGGCGAATACAGTTTGATGTTGCTAAATACTCCCCCCGGCAGTACCCCAGTTTACCGCACTACCGATTTGCAAATGGCTCGATTAACGGAGGAAGAAATATCGGCAGGGAAGAAAAGTTATCTAAGTCTGGATAACAATAAAGCGAGCTTGCATTTGACAGAAGATTTTAAAATTGAGTACGTTCACAACGTGACTGAAACTGTCAATAACCCTCAAACCAATCAGCCACAAACAGTGGTAGTGAGACAACAATCAGGCTTCTGGGCGCCGTTTGCTGGGGCGATCGCCGGTCAGGCGATCGGCAGTTTGTTATTTACACCGCGATATTATATGCCGCCTCTGTATCAGCCGGGGATTATGACAGGATATGGCGGGTATGGCAACACTTACGGCCAAGCTGTTAACCAATATCAAACTCGCTACCAAGCCCCGCCTGCTGCGGTGAGAAACCGTGAAGTTTTAAGGACGACCGGCCGCTTGCGATCGCCCTCATCGAACGTACCAGCAAGACGCCCAGCAGCGCCTGGGGCCAATCGATCGACCGGTTCGGGTTACGGCGGCAGCAATTTGAGGCGATCGCAGCCCGGTCAAAATCAAAACAGGCGCAGTCCTAGTTTTGGTAGCGGCAGGAGTTCTCGCCAACCGAGTCGAAATCGTTCTTTCGGAAGCGGCAGAAGGCGCTGATCAAAGAGATTGCAAACATCCGTGGCGATCGCACAATTGCTGAATCATTCCTGCACCTTAAAAAAGGTATGTAGTTGCGCTTGGGCGCTCTTTAAATCTCGGAAAGAGCGCCCAAGCGCAACTACATACCTAAAAAATCTTTAACTATTGTGATAGTTGCGTCCAGAAATATGAATAACTTAGATTGAGACTGTAGCCAAATTTTAGTTTAGCTTGTAGCCAACTTTTATCTATCCTCCCGATGCTACGCCACCGCAGGTGTTGACGGTGAAAACTTTGGAATAGTTGTTTGGAATAGTTGATGGGAGCGATCTCTGCCTCTGGCAGACTCAAAAAATATGTGATTTAATTGCTTTATTGATATGTAGGTGACAAGTATGTCTTCTTCACAACCCCCGTCAGGGAAAAGAAAACCTTTAGGATTTGATGAATTAATTGCGATAGTCGTTGCTTTCGGCACGATGGGAGCAATTTTCTTTTGGGTAACAGGCAGAAATCCCGATCGATTGAATGCCAGAAGTTGGCAATTTCCAGCCGTTTTTTCTCAACCTGCTGCTGAGCCTGGGAACTCTACAATATTAACGCCACCGGAGGCGATTCCCGAAGTGCGATCGCCCGCTAGAACGATCCTTCCCTCGCAACCTGATGTCGTCCCTGTGGCACCTGTAGGGCCACTTTTTCCAGTAGTTCCTCCTATGGGGACGGTTGTTGTTCCCGAAACGCCAAGTGAGCGCGAGGCTGTCCCTCCAGTCATTACCAAACCGAAAGCGGCTAAACCAAAAGCCGGGCCCGTTAAATTCTCCGATGTTCCTGACAAATATTGGGCGCGTCCATTCATTGTAGCTTTAGCCGATCGGCAATTTTTTGCTGATTTCACGGACAACAAGTTTCGGCCAGACGAACCGATTACGCGATCGGAACTAGCGCGCTTAATTCAGGGAATGTCGGACAAAGAACCGCGCCGCAAACCGATTAATTTTAAAGACGTGAAGAATAACAGTCCGATCGCTGGGGCGATCGACCACAGCGTCAAAACTGGATATCTTAAAGGATACCCAGACAATGCCTTCCGTCCCGATAAAGAAGTCCCGCGCGTGGAAGTCATCGCAGCTTTAGCTAGCGGTTTAAACCTGAAACCGTCAGCGAAAGCCAGCAGAACATTACAAGTTTATACAGACAGGAAAAAAGTGCCGAAATGGGCAGTCAACAAAGTAGCAGCAGCCACGGAAGCTGGCATTGTTGTCAACAATCCGAAACCCACTCTTTTGCAGCCTAATAAAATAGCAACTCGTGCGGAAGTAGCAGCCATGATTTACGAAGCGATGGCGAAACAAGGTAAGGTTCCTGTTAAGCCTTCTGACTATGTTATGAAGCCTGTAAAGCCATCGAAATAAGATTTTTGGGTGCAGTCGAACCAACGCCCCAGAATCGGATTTAATCGTTATTGTTTGTAGTAAGGACTTCAGTCCTTTTTTTTGTCTTTCCCGAGGACTGAAGTCCTCACTACGAAACTGGTTTGTAGTAGGGAATGCAAGTCCTTTTTCCAGATTTTCCGGGAGCATCTCAGTTTTGCATTTGTAGTGCTGTCCCCGCTCGCGTATTGTACAATACGCGAGCTCTTAAGCTCGCATTCAAAGAAAAAATGCTTTTTACCAGAATGATATGCTCCCGATTTCCTGCGGACTGAAGTCCTCACTACGAACCTGGTTTGTAGTAGGGAATGCAAGTCCTTTTTCCAGATTTTTCTGCGGACTGAAGTCCTCACTAAGAACCTGGTAGATTAATCTTGGAACACCATAATGCTGCCAGAATAACAAGCCACCCAAACCTGATTAGTTTCCGGATCGTAAGTAATCCCGATCGGACTTGAATTAACATTAACTGTTTGCAGCACTTTCAGGTCGCTAGTCCTCACTTTGCTAACAGTATTCGATGAATAGTTAACCACATAAATCAGTTTGCCGTCACCAGAAATCGTCATGCTGCGAGGTGCATTTCCAGTCGAAACCTTATCTATCACTTCACCAGTTGCCAAATCGATCTTTGCCACATTCCCTTCACCGTTCAAAGTGGCATACATATACTTGCCATTGGGATCTATCGTCAAATGACGCGGCGCATTACCAATATTTCTCAACCATTCTACCGAAAAGTCTAGGAGATTTACTTTCGCAATATCGGAAGAACCCATGACGGCAATATAGGCATTTTTTGAATCGGGAGTAACCACAATACCCCGAGGATATGCACCCAGTTTTACCCGCTCGACTTCGCGATTTTTATTGATATCAACTACGCTCAAATCCCAAGTACACCAATTGCTCGCGAGTACGAAGCGATTGTCAGGCGAAACAGCATTAAATTTCGGAACCGCACCTACAGGAATTATCTTTTCTATTTTCAACGTTTGGGTGTTGATGCGGTACAGGAAACTTTGGTCGTGTTTGGCTGATGGAGAACACCTATCGCTCCCGGGATTGTCAAACCCAGAACCGTACATTTGATAGTTCGATACATAGCCATATTTACCATCTGTTGAAAAGGCGGCTTCTACGGGAGAACCTTTGTAATTGCCTTTGAATTTAGAAAAGCCAAATTTTGACAAGTTTACTGTATCGGAAATAGTCTTGACTAATTTAAATTTCCTATTGTAAACGGTGATGCTGTGGCTGTACATCATGTTTTGAGCAAAAAATAAACCGTCTCCCGAATAAACTATTGATTTCGGCGATATTTTGCCGTAAATAGTTTTTTTCAAAGTCATTTTTCCTTCGGTGTTTGCAAGCCTTTTGCCGGGTAATTCATTTTCTTTTTTGTCGGAGGTTGGCGCAGCAGTTTCTGTTTTAAATGGTGGTAAAAATGGTTCTTCAAAAAGAGGCTGTTTGGGCTGATTTTTAGTTGGATCTTCGAGTTGGTTGCTGTTTTCTGTGGGGGTAGGAGATGGCGAAGGTCGATCGACTTTTGACGCTGTTTTTTCCGCAGATTCCTTGTCAGCGCTGGCGGCTGGCGACTTGCCTTTGAGGGCTGACAAGGTTTGAGGGCCGATTATTCCGTCAACTTTCAGCTTGTTGTCTGCTTGGAACTTTTTCACCGCAGCCTGGGTTACGGAACCGTAAAATCCTGTAGCCCTACCGCCAAAATGTCCTGATGCTTGCAGAGTTTTCTGTATTTCGACAACTTCCGGGCCTGAATCGCCTTTTGTCATTCTGATGGCGAGGGCGGGATAGACTAAATTTAAAATTGCGAGAGAGATTGTAAAGAAGAGTAAAGGAGTTGCAGCTAAATTTAGGTGCGTTTTGGAGTTGGGCGATCGAGTTTGAGTTGGGGGCGTTTCCCAAGTTTCAGCTAAATGCAGGTAAGCCAATCCGTCCATAGTTTTTACGGGTATTTTTGATGCTATGATACACCAGCTAATACCATTTTAGATTTTAGATTTGAGATTTTGGATTTGAGATTTGGCAATCACTGATGATATAACGGTTTGGCTCTGGTCTAGTGTTGCAGGATTTTTGTTAACCGGTATAACACATTGATTAAAACGAAAATTTAATTATAATTACACCGAGGGTGCAATCTCCCAGCAGTTTTTAATGGTGCCAGCAAGTAGGAGCGATCGACAATGTTGAGTGAGGAACAAACGGCCGCAGGATCGACAACCCAAAAATCCCGCCAGACGGTGCTGTGGGACGGTGACGGCGGACTTTGCCAGCGGGCTTGGGTAGAAATAGATTTAGCAGCTTTAACTCACAATGTAAAACAGCTTAAGCATCTATTATCTCCCAACACAGAACTGATGGCAGTTGTGAAAGCGGATGCTTACGGACACGGTGCGATCGCAGTTAGTCAAACTGCATTGCAAGCAGGCGCTAGTTGGCTGGGAGTGGCGACAATTCCCGAAGGCATAGAATTGCGGGAAGCTGGGATAGAAGCACCGATTTTGCTGTTGGGGGCAACCAATACACCGGCACAGGTAAAGGCGATCGCCCAATGGCACTTGCAACCCACTATTTGTACTGCCAAACAAGCCCTAATTTTTTCGGAAGTTCTCGTCAGTCTCAACCAATCTTTGCCCGTTCACGCTAAGTTAGATACGGGAATGTCTCGCTTGGGTACTTCTTGGCAAGACGCAACAGAATTTGTGCAATTAGTCAATGGTTTGCCAAATTTAAAATTAGCCAGCATTTACTCTCACTTGGCGACAGCCGACAGTCCCGATCGCGCCGTGATGAGAGAGCAACAGCAACGGTTCAAAAAGGCGATCGCCCAAATCCAAGCAGCAGGAATTAACCCCTGTCACCTGCACTTGGCAAACTCTGCTGCCGCCCTCACAGACCCCGATTTGCACTACGATTTAGTACGAGCGGGTTTGGCTACCTACGGTCTTTATCCTGCTCCTCACTTGCAGGCGATCGCTTCTTTGCAGCCCGCAATGCAGGTCAAAGCCCGAGTAACGCAGGTGAAAACAATTGCAGCAGGCACCGGCGTCAGTTATGGCTATAAATTTATTGCTGGGCGCGAGACACAGATTGCCGTAGTTGGTATCGGTTATGCAGACGGGATTCCGCGCAATCTTTCTACTAAAATGCAGGTTTTAGTTAGGGGTAAATTTGTGCCGCAAGTCGGGGCCGTGACGATGGATCAATTAATGCTGGATGTGACCGATATTCCCGATTTAGAAGTCGGTGAAGTGGTGACGTTGTTGGGGAATGATGGAGAAAATAAAATTACTGCTGACGATTGGGCAGAAATCTTAGGGACTATTTCCTGGGAAATTTTGTGCGGTTTTAAACACCGATTGCCCCGCGTTACAGTAAACTGTTAACTAGCGGGAATACCGATCGCAGAGGTTGATGGCGAGGGAGCATCTCAATGAATGCAAAAAAGCAATTTCTTTACAGTGCTGTCCCCGCTCGCGAGTATAGATCGCGAGCGGGGACAGCACTATAAAATCAAAACATCACAACTGAGATGCTCCCAATGGCGATCGGGACTATATTATAAGTTATACCAATTACCAATTACCAATTACCAATTACCAATTACTAATATGACAACGCTCCGCACAGTAAAACTAATATCTCAAACCTTCACCGCGCAGCTAGATGCAGAGAGAATACAGGCGATGCAAGTAGCTCAAGAATTCTCCAAAAAATTCGTAGAATTGGGGTTTCAGATTGTACCTCAAGTGCTGTGGGCGATCGGCATTTTGTTAATTACGCGATTTGCGATCGGGTTTGCGAGTAACGTGACTCGTCGAGCTCTGGGCCGCACCGAGCCCACGCTGCGGAAATTCTTAGTTCAAGCTGCCGAAATTGCGATTTTGATTGTCGGCGCAGTCGCGGCTTTGAGTCAGTTGGGAATTCAAACTACTAGCGTGGTGGCGGTAGTGGGTGCGGCGGGTTTGGCGATTGGTTTGGCGTGGCAAAATACTCTATCGCACTTTGCTGCTGGGGTAATGTTGATTAGTTTACGGCCTTTTGAGGTCGGAGATGCGATCGAAGCTACGGATGTGAAGGGAGTTGTCGATAGCATCGGGATTTTTTCAACAACCGTCGTGACGGACGATCGCATAAAAATTATTGTTCCGAATAATAATTTATTTAACGGTACACTGAAAAATACCACAGCGATGGGTACGAGGCGGGTAGACTTAAAAATTGATATTGGCGATCGGCCGATTCGTCCGATGATGGCCGAGTTACTAGAAATTGCCCATTCTCACCCGCTGGTGTTGGAAAATCCGCCCCCAACTTGTTTGGTAATCGAGATCTCTCCTGATACAACTATTCTATCCCTGCGACCCTGGTGCGCGTCGGTGGCCTACGAACAAGTGCGATCGCAAATTCAAGAACACGTCAAAGAAGCCATGAATGCCCACAAAAATCAACAACAATAAATAACACTTTTCAAACAAACGCAGTACAAAAAAACGATTTTCGTAGAGCACTGCCCCCGTGCTGGCACTTCCAGGTTTCTGATATATAGCTGATTAAGCTGGCATCTCCTGTATTAATCAAAAATCCCAAATCCCAAATCTAAAAATCCCAAATCTAAAATGAGTAATTGGTCTCCCCAGCAAATTTTGCAAGAACCCGGTGTCAGGATGTCCGCCACCGAGAAAGAAACAATTCTCAAAAAATTTCCGCCTCCCGACGAAAAAAAACAAATCTATGCCGACGCCATTTTTGAAGGCGGCGGCGTGCGCGGACTTGCATTTTTAGGCGCACTCAGATGCTGCCACGATTTGGGCATCCGCTGGCGAAAATTGGCCGGTACTTCTGCGGGTGCAATTACTGCGGCAGTATTGGCAACAGACTTGTCAATGGACGACTTGGAGGAGTTGTTAGGACAGCTCGATTATAGCCTATTTTTAACTCAAAAAAACAGTCCTCTAATTTTAAATGGCGACCCCGCCGACGACTTGCAATCCCCAGCTTGGACGCTACTTTTCCTCACAATTAGCCGCCAGATGGGAGAATATTCTGCACAACCTTTCCGGCAGTGGTTGGAAGCAACACTTGGTAAAGGTCACTTGCACACTTTTGCCGATGTCAAACAACTGGTAAAAGAGCGGGAATTAAAAGTAGTAATATCCAACCTAACTCGCGGTGAAATGTTGGTGCTTCCCGATGACTTGCGGCGGCAAGACTCTGCCGATTCCGATCCTTTGTACCAGCAGTTGCGGCTCCAAAATCCCGAAGACTTTAGCGTAGCTGAAGCGGTGCGGCTGTCGATGAGTATTCCGCTATTTTTTGAGCCGGGAAAACTGGGCAACGACTTAATTGTCGATGGCGGAATTCTGAGCAATTTCCCGCTGTGGATTTATGACAAACAATCTGTCGGTTCGACTCCCACTATGCCCCGCTGGTTTACCTTTGGGTTTCGATTGGTCGATACTGGCATTGAGAATCAAGTTAAAATTAACACTCCGCTGTCGATGCTGGCGGCGATGTTCCGAACGATGATGAAAGCAAGAGACCGCTATCACCAGCGGGAAATGGATAAAGGGCGAGTTATTAATATTGATGTGACTGAAGCTGGGGTAACGACGACGGATTTTCACCTTGATGGCGATCGCAAGGCTAAACTATATCGATTGGGGTATGTGTCTACTAAGAGATTCTTTTTGAGTTCCAATTTTAGCTGGGAAAAGCACTTGAAGGCCAGGGGCTTTGGGGAATAGGAGAGGGGGAGAATGGGGAAATATCCCTTCCTCCTTCGACAAAACGTATACAGATTAAGGGTTTGAGGAATTTTAAAAATAGGGCTTGGCAAGAATAGGATGTGTGTGCTATAGTAAGTTACTGTCATCTTGGAGAGGTGGCTGAGTGGTCGAAAGCGGCAGATTGCTAATCTGTTAAGGGTGTTAACATCCTTCGAGGGTTCAAATCCCTCCCTCTCCGTTCTAAAACTTCCTTACCTAGCAACGACTCAAAGTCAAAAAAGGTACGTAGTTGCGCTTGAGCGCTCCGGAATTGCTAATCTAAAGCATAAAGGACAGACAAAAAAGGTACGTAGTTGCGCTCTCCGGAATTGCTAATCTAAAGCATAAAGGACAGACAAAAAAGGTACGTAGTTGCGCTTGAGCGCTCCGGAATTGCTAATCTAAAGCATAAAGGACAGATAAAAAAGGTACGTAGTTGCGCTTAAGCGCTCCGGCATTGCTGCTGCAACGATAGGAACGACTCAATGTGAAAAAATAAAACAAACCAGTCAGTGAATATATAGCCTTTTTCAAAAAGATGAGGTATAACTGACAGCTCGATAACCGCTTAGACTAAGAGGGCTGAAGCCCAACAACATACCTCATATGAGAGCTAGATCCGCTATAGCTGAATTTTCAAGTTATCCATTTTCCTAACCCTGATTAAGTAATGCTCAGCGCTATTTATAAGATTAGGAAAGAGCGCTGAAGCGCAACTACGTACCTTAGCCCAAGGGGGAAATTACCTTAAACTAACGAAAACAAAATTACCATTTCTCTGCCCGAATCCATACTGTATTTGAATCTATTTAGCAGCAACCATCAGCTACTAAATTTAATCAAGTGCCTTCATTGCTTGGACAAATTGCCGCGAGATAAAAGGCAAAATCTCTTCATTCTTGCTATTCTCTTTCCCCTCGGTAAAGACAACTAACAAATACGGCCGCAAACCAGGTATTTCAATATAAGCAGCATCATGACGAACTTGACTTGTCAACCCCGCTTTTGACCACAATTTTGTATTTTCTGGCAATCCGCCACCTAAAAAACCTGTAACTTGATTTTCGGGATCTGCTTCTAATGCTGCTGGTTCTAAACTGCGTTTCATCAAACCCATCATATCTTGCGACGCTTGTGCAGAAACAGCTACGCCACCGATGATAGTATGCAGCAAACGCGCCGCTGCATTTGTAGTCAGCATATTCCTATTTTCCATTAATTCTCCCAGAAATGCTCGCTCGCGACCGTAGGGGCCGTCGCACCAGGTTTTTTGATTGGCGTTAATGTTTTGTAATTCCGGCCAATCTAATGATTGAAAGTAACGGTTGATGAGGTTTCGCTGCTGTTTCCAAGTTTCAAAGGGGCCTGGTGATAATTCGGGGCCGCTGGTGGTGCCGGTGAGGGCGTCTACTACTAAGCTGGTGGCGTCGTTGCTGGAGTCAACAATCATATCTCGGACGGCGCGTTCTAATTCTGGCGATGTTTGAATCATGCCTTTTTGTGTCCATTCCCAGATGGCAACAAGGTAGAATAGTTTGACGATGCTGGCGGGATAAATTCGTTCGGAAGCCCTGGCGCTAAAACCTCGCGGTTGATATTTCCAAAATTCTTGTGGACTTAGGGCGCCACCTGTGTTGACTCGCACTGGCGGATCGTAGACTATCCAGGTTACTGCTGTACGATCGCCCTTCAATCCAGTAAATTCTGCCTGGACTGCATCTATAATGCTACTGCCGAGGGTTTCTAATTGTTCGTCTTTGTGGAAAAATGTCATGGTTAATGGTTGACTGCTGACGATTAACGGCGGTTGGCGGTTGGCTAATGGCAATAAATCGTTAAGTGCGAACAATTAATAGCAAATAATTAGCAATTAGCAATGGTCAATTATCAATTATCTGATGGTGTGGAGTATCGGGCGCGATCGCACATAAATATTTACGATTCCCCAAAGTGCGATCGATTGGCGACTCAAGCGGCGCAGGGGCGACATTTGCTTTTTTTTGACCCCCCCCAGCCAGGGCGGGCACGGGGGCACCGCTACAAGGGGGGGAGAGATGGCATAGATTCCCTTGTGCAGGGGGATACAACGGCTGTGATGGTGCGGCTGTGCGAAGACGATTATCCGGGATGGCTGGATCTTCGAGATATTGAGTTGCTCGAAGTCACAGAAACAGTGTATCATCCTCTGGTGCTTTCTGAAGCCCAAATTAGGGATAAATTGTCGATCGCAATTACTTTTACTCGCGAGGCGATGCACCAATCCAATTATTACCTTTGGGGCGGTACAGTCGGGCCAAATTATGATTGTTCGGGATTGATGCAAGCTGCTTTTGTGGCTGCGGGAATCTGGTTGCCGAGGGATGCTTACCAGCAAGAAGCTTTTACTACATCTATTATTAGTGTTAGCGATGTAGATCCGGGAGATTTAGTATTTTTTGGTACGCCGGAAAAAGCCACTCATGTAGGATTGTATATCGGAGAAAATCGCTACATTCACAGTTCGGGAAAAACTCAAGGTCGCGATGGTATTGGTATCGATGTTTTGTCGGATGATGGGGATGCAGTCAGTCGGGCTTATTACCAGCAATTGCGCGGATATGGTAAAGTTGTGGCAAGTTATCAACCTAGTTAGTAGTTGACAGTTGACAGTTGACAGTTGACAGTTGACTGCTGACTAATGACAGTTGACTGCTGACTAATGACTAATGACTGCTGACTGCTGACTAATGACTAATGACAACTGATGTTATCTAACAAAACAATGGACGCTGCATTATTTTTGGAAAAATTGGCTGAACAGCAGGCTGCAACTGAGGTGGCGATCGACGTTTCGGTCGTGGTGCCAGTGTATAATGAGGTGGAAAGTTTGCCTCATCTGATTGAGGCGATCGCCTCTGCGATTCAACCATCTGGACTTAGCTATCAAATTATCTGTGTAGATGACGGTTCGTCGGACAATTCTGCTGACCTTCTCAAGCAGCTAGCCGGTAGTCGCGATGACCTTTGTGCTGTGCTTTTGCGCCGCAATTACGGGCAAACTGCTGCCATGTCCGCTGGCTTCGATCGCGCGACAGGCCGTGCTATTGTTACCCTAGACGGCGATTTGCAAAATGACCCTGCTGATATTCCGATGTTGCTGGACAAGTTAAATGAAGGCTACGATTTAGTTAGCGGTTGGCGCAAAAATAGGCAAGACAATACTATCAGCCGCCTGATTCCTTCTAAAATTGCTAACTGGTTAATTGGTCGCGTTACGGGCGTAACTTTGCACGACTACGGTTGTTCTTTGAAAGCTTATAAATCTGAGTTAGTTGCAGACTTAAATCTCTACGGGGAGTTGCACAGATTTTTGCCGGCTTTGGCGTTTATTGAAGGCGCGAGAATTGCAGAGATTCCGGTGCGACATCACGCGCGCCGTTTCGGTCAAAGCAAGTACGGGATTTGGCGGACTTTTCGAGTATTGATGGATTTGTTGACTATTTCTTTTATGAAGAAGTTCCTGACTCGACCGATGCACGTTTTTGGACTTTTGGGAATGAGTTCGATGGCATTGGGAACGGTTTTAGGGATTTATTTGACAGTCCTCAAATTGGGTTTCGGTCAAATTATTGGCAATCGTCCTTTGCTGATTTTGGCTGTGGTGTTGTTGTTGACTGGCGTGCAGTTATTTTGTTTTGGTTTGTTGGCGGAAGTCATGATGCGGACTTATCACGAGTCTCAGGGAAAACCGATTTATAGAGTCCGTGAGGTGTTTGGTTCTAAATAAGACATTGATTTGTATTGAATAAAATTTAGTCCTGTAAACAGGTTTGTAGTGAGGACTTTAGTACGCAAAAATCAAAGGACTGAAGTCCTCACTACAAACCGCAATCAACAGGTTTGTAGTGAGGACTTTAGTCCGCAAAAATCAAAGGACTGAAGTCCTCACTACAAACCAATTTTATTGTAGTCGATCGCCCGGACAAGGTATTATATTTAACTCATGACTTTTTGAGCTTGTCGGAGAGATTGAATAGTTGCGATCGCGTGTTGAGACACTGCATCTATTTCAGCAGCAGTATTGAACCGACCAATCCCAAAGCGAATTGAGGCGTAGGCTAATTTGTCCGATCGCCCGATCGCTGCTAAAACATGAGAAGGAGATATTTTCGCCGAAGTACAAGCAGAACCCGAAGACACCGCCGCCGCCGGTTGCAAACCCAACAGCAGTGCTTGACCGTCAACACCGCCTACACTAATATTAAGATTCCCCGGCAATCTCTTCGTCGCGTGACCGTTCATCACAACATCACCCAATCCACTCAAATTTTCCCACAAATGCTGCCGCAAATTTACAACTCGTGCTGTTTCCACCTCCATTTCCGAAATTGCTAACTCTACTGCTTTAGCAAATCCGACTATTTGCGGTGGGTAGAGAGTACCCGATCGCATTCCCCGTTCGTGGCCTCCTCCGTGCATTTGTAGGGCTAGTTGGACTCTCGGCTTGTTGCGTCGCACGTAGAGGGCGCCGATGCCTTTTGGCCCGTAGATTTTGTGCGCCGTCAAAGACATCAGATCGATGTTCATTTCCTCTACGTCGAGGGGGATTTTGCCGATCGCCTGCGCCGCATCCGTGTGAAACAAAATGTCATTTCCGCGACAAATTGCTGCTATTTCGGCGATCGGCTGAATCACACCAATTTCGTTATTAGCCGTCATCACAGAAACTAAAATTGTCTCGGCCTTAATCGCTTTAATCAAATCTCCAATATCAATTAGTCCGTCGCTTTTCACAGGTAAAACCGTAATGCTAAACCCCAATTTTTCCAAATATTTACAGGGATCAAGAATGGCATTATGTTCAGTTTGTACTGTGATAATGTGCTTTCCTTTACTGAAATAGGCTTCAGCGACGCCTTTAATCGCTAAATTATTTGCTTCCGTTGCACCGCTGGTAAAAACAATTTCTTCGGGAGAGGCATTGATCGCTTCTGCTATGATTTGTCGTGACTGTTTTACCGCTGCTTCTGCTTCCCAGCCGTAGACGTGGTTGATGCTGGCTGCGTTGCCGAATTGTTCGGTAAAATACGGCAGCATCGCATCAACTACTCGTTTGTCTACAGGGGTTGTGGCGTGGTTGTCGAGGTAGATAGGACGTGCGGACATAGTTTGGTTTTGGTTAAAAAGGTGTTAGGTTTATTGTAGACGAGCCCTTTGTTCTACCACAAAACTTTATATTTAACAAATATTTGTGAAGATTTATGCGACCTGACATTCAGGGATTAGAAATTACTGTCGGTGAGCTCAAGCACCTCAGCGGCGCGGGGCCCGATCGCGTATACCGGCCTGCGACTGCTACTAAATTTGCCCGCGAAGCTTTAAAAACAGTCAGTTTAATTGTTTTGGTTCTAATTAGCTGTTGGCTGCTGGTATTGATATTTCCTAGGGCTTATTTGTTGTGGTTGGCCCTGCACTTGGGTGCGATCGCCGGTTTGATCTTGGAAGATGCCTGGAAAATTTGGTGCAGCCGGAACCAAGATTTAATCCATCTTTTTGATGATGTCGATCGCTATAATGGTATAATCAAAGCGATCGAAATTAATGACCGACTCGAAGATGCTGGCAATCCGAACGTCAAAATAGGCGATCGCGCAAAAGTTATTAAAGCCTTGCAGCTCATCAGAGAGGATTTAGTTCGAGCTTTGAAAACCGAGAGGATTCTCAGGGAAAACAAAAAATTTGTCGATACTAACTCAGAACTGTTTGCCAATAATTTAAAAACTTTGAATGCCCTGCAAATTAGCGATCGATCGAGCCAGCCGGGGCGATTGCTCAACGAAGCTTTGCAGCTAGCTGTGGGAGTTCAAGCAGAAATAAAAAAGTTACAAGATCGAAATGCTGCCAATTCAGTTGACAGTTGACAGTTGACAATTGACAGTTGACAGCGACCTCTACCTAGAAGGAAGAGGATTGGAGTAATGAATCGTCTGATTTTAATTTCTAGGCCAAAGGGTTCCGGCTTTCAACCAATTATTTCTGGTAAAAAAACGCTGCCACCGCCAATTAGTAAGGCTCTCGACACCCCGGGCGCCTCCCTTAATAAGGCGGGAAAAGAGTATTTTTAACTTAAAGTTCCCCTTAAGAATGGGGATGCGAGGGGTATATGGACTCTGCTATAAACGAGAGAGACAAAGGTTTTATACCAATTTTTTATGAGGCTGCTCCCGAATTCCGATCACCCTGGCACCCCCCTTGATAAGGGGAGTAGGGGGTGGGACAAGATTCCGATCAAAGTCCCCCTTCTTAAGGGGGATTTAGGGGGATCGAAATATGTGCAACTTCACATTAAATTGGTTTTAGACTTAAGTTGACACCCATGGTGCATAGTATTATTTGGTAGCAACGCGCACCCGTGAAGCGATCGAACTCAAACACGTTTTTAAATTTATGATTTATGAGAATTGTTAAGAAAAATCATAATTGTAAATTTTTACCTGTTAGGTAACAGGTAAGGATATCTTGGAAAGGTGACGTTAACAACCAGGTCAGTATGTCTTCTACCAAACCAAAGATTATAGTTCTCGATGACGATCCCACAGGTTCTCAAACCGTGCACAGTTGCTTGCTGCTGACACGTTGGGACGAAGAAACCCTGCGTTTGGGACTGCGGGACAAGTCCCCGATTTTTTTTATACTGACAAATACTCGATCGCTAACTCCCGAAACAGCAGCCTCCGTTACCCGCGAAGTGTGCCAAAATCTCAAAAGGGCGATCGCGATCGAAGAAATCGAAGACTTCCTAATCGTTAGCCGTTCCGATTCTACCCTGCGCGGTCACTATCCGATCGAAACCGATGTAATCGCCGAAGAACTCGGCCCCTTCGACGCTCATTTTCTAATTCCCGCCTTTTTTGAAGGAGGCAGAATTACCCGCAACAGCGTGCATTACCTGATGGTTAACGGTGTCGAAACCCCCGTGCACGAAACCGAATTTGCTAAAGATTCAGTCTTCGGCTACCATCACAGTTACCTGCCCGACTACGTAGAAGAAAAAACCCAAGGTCGCATCCACGCTGATACAGTCGATCGCATTTTACTCGCAGACATCCGCTACGGAAGTTTAGATAGATTGATGGAGATGACAGACAACCAATGTGCAGTTGTTGACGGCGAAAGCCAAGGCGATTTAAACACATTTGCCAAACACATTCTTGATGTAGTTAGTCAAGGCAAAAAGTTTTTATTCCGCAGTGGAGCGAGTATCTTAACATCCTTAGCTGACCTCGGCCCGCAGCCAATAGCAGCCGACGAAATGGCAGAATACGTGAAAGACGGCAAACCTGGTGCAGTAATAGTTGGTTCCCACGTCAAGAAAACGACCGATCAATTGGAACGCTTGTTAGAAGAACCCAATACAGCTAGCATTGAAGTAGATGTATCTCATTTAGTAGAAGATTCGCCAGAGTCTCGCGCTCAAATCCTCAATGAAATCCTCGAAAAAGTTCGCACTGCTCATGCAGATAGCAAAACGCCTGTAATTTATACCAGCCGCCAGGAACTAGAATTTGAAAATGCTGAAGTCCGGTTAAAATTTGGTGCTGCTGTTTCTGCTTTGTTGATGGATGTCGTGCGGGGACTGCCTGCTGACATCGGTTTTTTAATTAGCAAGGGCGGGATTACTTCTAATGATGTGTTGAGTACAGGTTTGTCGCTGAAAAGTATCAGGCAAATCGGTCAAATTATTCCAGGTTGTTCTGTTGTAAAAACCGAGCCAGATCATCCTCTATTTCCCGATTTACCAGTCGTTTTGTTTCCTGGAAATGTCGGTGACAGTAATGCTTTGGCTACGGCTTACAAGCGACTCAGCAAGCATTCTAGCTAGTTGAATCGCTGGCTTAACGAAGATGAATTGAGTTCTATTCAGGGAACACACATTGATATCAACCTAACCCTAAAACAGTTGAAATATTTCGTTGTCTACTCGTTTCTAGGCTGTGCCTGGTAACACAGTTCCGGAGGAAGAGCCTCCTTAATCCTGTGCCGAGGCAGAGCAAGAGTGAGATAGGTTCCCAGGCACAGCCTGGGAACCAGTTAGGGACTCGCGGACAAATAAAATACCAGTCAAAATGGGATAATCGTGATATCCCATTTTGGTAAAGTTTCAGAACGTTGCCATGAGGGCAAATAT